>DASZFB010000305.1:0-4483 GCA_035940275.1 Candidatus Eremiobacteraceae bacterium
TATTCTGCAAAGCGTGGCGACGCCACGTAGGGGAACCGCGCTCGCCAAGCGGAAAGACCGGCATAGTCGTGCTACGCGCAGCTAGCAGCATCGGCGTCTTGCTCGTCATCTACATGGCCGTCATGATCGCGGCGGCGCTCTGGCTGCCTCACGATTGGGACTGGTCTGTTTTTCACTGGCTCGGTCAACGCATCCCACCGGCGTTCTCCCAAGAAGTCAGCGTCGTCGATGTCGACTGGGATCCGTCCGACGTTCCAAGCAACCGCAGGCGAATTGCGAGCTTTTTGAACGGCCTCGTCAAAAGCGGCCAACGTCCCACCGTCATCCTCGATGTCGAATTCGACCCCTGCCAGTCCAACCCGTGTGGCGAGCCCATGGAATCAGCACGCGCGGCGTTGATCGCAAGCATTCGGACGGCAACCCACTTTTTTCCGGTGTACGCCACAGAAGAACCCACGGTTGATCGAGACGACGCGATCAGCGGGCCGGCCGACCGCACCGACGCGCAGATCTATGCTGCCGTCAGCGGCGCGGCGCAGACCCATTTCACGATCGTTCCCAATGTCGCGGGCCTCTTTTATCGGATTTGCTACACGGGCGTCCCGTTCGTTGATGAGTCCGGCCAAGTCCAGGGAACTGAGGATCTGTGGTCGATGGTCGCGCGCGTCTTGATGACGCCTCGAGCTCAAGCGAACTCACCTCCGTGCGATACGACCCACATTCCGGTTCGCATCGGCCCGGCGATCTCGACGATTCCCCACGCGGTGTACAACTTCAAGGATGCGCACGCATTTACGAACTACTCCCAATTCGATGACAAGATGTTCGTCATCGTCGGCACGATTGAACGCGATCGCCCGCCATTCACGGATCGAAGCGGCCCCGAGCTTCTGGGTTGGGCGCTGAGCAACGCGCTCGATCAGGGTTCGCTTGTGGGTAGGAAGCCGTATTACGACGTGCAACCACAGAACGCGATGCTTCTCGTTCTCGTACCGGCGTTTTCTGCGCTCGCCGTCCTCGCGTACACAGCGATATTTTTTCAACTGAAACGGGCCCGATTACGCGCGTTACGGCCTGCTTCACCGTGGCTCTCATCGGCACTGACCGCCATGCTCGGCCTCGCGACCTTCGCCGCATTCGAGATTTGGATGCTCCTCTCGCACCATGTTCAGCCGCAGGTTTCGCTGATTTCGCTCGGCGTCGTGCTGACCTCGGGTCTCAGCGGCATTCGCGGCTCGCTGACGCTTCGCGACGAGGCGAATGCGATCGACTCCTTGCCTTCGGAGACGTACGACTACGATGTCTTCATAAGCTACGCGCACGAGGAGGGGGCGTGGGTCTACGAGCACGTGTACGTGCCGTTTCGCGATGCTGCCACCCCGAGCGGAAAGAAATTGTCGGTGTTCTTCGACACGTCGTCAATCCGTGCGGGGACCGGTTGGCAGACAAAATTAGCGTTGGCGATCGATGCGAGCCGCTTCATCGTTCCCGTTTACTCGGACGTTTATTTCAAGCAGCCCTACTGCCGCTTCGAAATTTTGCGCGCCCACCGCAAGTGGGTTCTCGCCGGCGAGGAGTCGCGCTGCGTGCTTCCCGTCATGCGCGGTCATCCGCAAATGTATGCTGCGGTCGATGACATTCAAGCCGTGAGCATTGACGATCAGCCGGACATAGTCCAGCAACACGTGGCCGAGATCGTCGGCCGGCTATCGCATCGGGCCTCACCAGAGTCACAAGAGAAAGGCGTCGCGTCATGAGCGTTTGCCGCGCAGTCACACTTTCGGGAAGCATGGTTTTGGGATACGCGCTCCTTTTTCTGGCGCCCGAATCGCTTTCGGCTGCGGCGTCGGCGCGGACGCACGCGGTCCAACAGATCTTGCGCGACGGAAAGCCGGTTGATTCGGCGAGCGGCTTCACGCTAAGCCACGCCGGCATTGTCGAGCATACCCTTCGACGTGACGAGACGATCCTGGACGGAACGCGCATCGACGTTCCGGCGCGCTTGACCGTCATTATCGTGAGTTCGGGGCTGAAGAGCATGGCGACGCTCCAGCCGGGCTCGAGCGTGACCTTCGTGAGCACGGGCTCGGGCGAACTTGTCTCCAACAACGCCGGTCATGTGATCTTCCACGTCGTGACGGGGGCGCTGGATTTTTTTCGCGTGCAGTCCGGTGAGGCGATCACTGCATCGGTACACGGCACGGTCTTTTGGATGGATGAAAGCAAAGGAGCGGTCACCGTTTCTTGCAAGAGCGGTGAGGTCAACATCACAAAGACCGGATATGTATTGATCGCCGGCAAGCGGCTGAAAGCGTCACTGATCGATGTCCTCTCTGCGACGAAGACGCCGAGAGTGACTTACCGAGCAAGCGCGACGTGGTATTTGGGGAGTTTTGCGAGCTATCCGCACGCCGAAATGTTCTACCAGCAGCAGCTCACGGCGGCCCAGCAGAGCGGTGATGCCAACGCCACGGGCGTAGCGTTTCGGAATCTCGGCATCATCCAAACTCTGGGCGGCCAGTACGCCGATGCGCTGCAGTCGCACGAACGAGCATTAGCGATCTCGCGGACGTTGGGTGACCGCGACGGTGAGGCGAGCGCCCTCGCCGACATCGGCAGCGTTGAAAGGGACCAGAGCCGGAACGAAGATTCATTGCAATCGTACCATCAAGCTGTCGCAATCTTCCACACGCTGGGTGACCGGGGTGGTGAGGCGCAGGTACTCTCGAAAATTGGCGCGCTTGATGAGAAGCAGGGGAAGTATGCTGACGCGATTCGGTCCTACGGCCAAACGCTCAAGATCTTTCAGCAACTGGGCGATACACCCCAAGCTGAAGACGCTATAATCGGGATCAAGCGGGTCAAGGGAGCGATCACGGCGAGCCCATCGCCGGGGGTCCCATCACGCCCGCCGCCACTACCACAGCCTCCCAGCCCGGTCCCCTCGAACAACGCCGGCTGATGCGACCTACGCTCTTAGCCGGATGCGAGGTCAGCTTGGAAGCTTGAGCGCCTTGCAGACGCCTTGCGCGGCCTGCAATTTGCAAAACGCATTCAAGTCGTTCGCGAACTTCCCCGCCCACGATTCAAACGAATGGCGTAGGGTTTGTGCTGATGACGGATTGCCGAGCGTCAAACCGCTCGTGTTACCGAGGAACGTGCCAACCGCGACGTCGTTCTGATAGGTGATGAAGTTGCCGACTGAATTGGGCGCCGATGATGGATTGGGTGCGGGCGCGACGGCCTCGTGGGCGGTCGCGTTTGACGCCAGTAATACACCCCCGAGCGCGAGCGGGAAGAACGAGATCGCGGTCGTTTTATTGCTGCCTGAGATGTTGTCGGACCAGACGTTTGCGAGCGCCGGGCCTCCGGTCGAATTACAGGTGACGACTTGCGCTGCGTAGTTGGCTTCGCTTGAGCCATAGACGGTGAAGATGGCAAACGTGCCGTCCACCGAGACCGTCGAACCATTGAGCACGACCGCCCCAAGCGTGCCATGACCCGCTGACGCGTTTTGTCCGATGCCGAATGGGTTGCCCGGATCGTTCGGCACATACGGATCTTCAAGACACTGCGCGCGAAAATCTTCGAGCGTCCACGACGACTCGGGAATGACGGCGACGGGATGCCGCGCATTGCACTCTTGTATCGAAATGCCGCTACGCGTACAGACGTCGCGTTCGAGATGCTGTGCGATGATGAAGAGCAGGAACGAGGAGGGATTGTCGACGCTCGACCCGGTCGCGGTGCTGCCGCTCGCGGGCCCCGAGCCGCCCTTGCCGCCGCCGCCACCGCCGCCACCAGCATTGGCGGGTTTGGTCGCCCCTGAACCGCCCCCCGAAGAAGGGCCGGCGCTGGGAGCGCCGATCGACAAAAGCACGTAGAACGTGGGCTCCTGCGTCGCGATAAGCGGGCGCTCCTGCGGTTGACGTCCGAGGACACCTTCGCAGAACTTCAATTGTTCCCACAGCGTGCGCGGGTCGGCTTGGCCTTGGCCTGGCGTGCAAGCGCTCCGTGCCGCCGCTTGACCGGCGAGTGCGGCGCATGCGTTCAACCGGCCGATGAGCAGCTGCGCTAAGTACGACTTGACGCCCTGGGGAATAGATTCTGCGCTTCGATAGTTCGGCGAGTCAAAATTGTACACGGCGATGATGTCATAGAGATCGGCGGTGGTGCAGATCGATGAAGACAGCGAGGGCGCCGCGCTTTGGCCCACGGCGCCGCTCGGCGCGGCCATGTTTAGCGCGACGGCGATGAGACTGCCTGCGGCGACAAGTGCGAAAGCCTTGCGAGTCATGAGACGTTGCCTCCCGAGGTCAGTCTCTCGATCATTGCGCCGGCAAGAATCCGAGCAAGTCGTCCGGCGAAACGTAAAGATCTGCCGCGGTCTTACCGACGAGCTGCAATTCGTCGAGGTGATCAGCCTCAAACGGAGCGACCGCGCGCTCGTCGATGGCCTTCAACCCGAGGCGATCTAAACCTT
>DASZFB010000306.1:0-2582 GCA_035940275.1 Candidatus Eremiobacteraceae bacterium
GCCTGTTGTTTCACCCGGTTGCGTCATGATGTTGCACACAAAGACCTTCGTGGCTTTCGATCGCTCGATCGCCTCTGCAATCCCGGGAACAAGCAGATTTGGCATGATGCTCGTGTACAGGCTGCCCGGTCCCAAAATAACCACGTCGGCAGCAAGAATCGCTTCGACCGCCTCGGGCAGCGCCTGACAATAGCTCGGCACGAGCCGCAAACGTCGGATCGGCAGTGAAGATTTCGAAATCTTGGTTTCGCCTTTGACCGTCGAACCATCCGCTAACGTCGCTTCCAAAGCGATGTTCGCAAGCGTCGACGGCAGCACGCGCCCCTTGATGGCCAAGACGCGGCTGCTTTCCTTGATCGCACGATCGAAGTCGCCCGCAATGCCGCACATAGCCGCAATGAAAAGGTTGCCGAAAGAGTGACCGACGAGACCGTCACCTTCGTTAAAGCGGTACTGAAATAGCTCGGCCATCATTGACTCGCTGTCGGCGAGCGCCACGAGGCAGTTGCGGATGTCTCCCGGCGGGAGGACACCAAGCTCGGCGCGCAGCCGGCCGCTGCTACCGCCGTCGTCGGTTACGGTCACGATGGCGGTGAGGTTGGTCGTGTACTCTTTCAGGCCGCGCAACGCTGTGGAAAGGCCGGTTCCGCCGCCGATGACGACGAGGCGATTGCCGCGATCGAGCTGGCGCCGTTCGTGGATGACCTCGATGAGCCGCTGTCCGACGCTCGGACTGATGGCAGCGATGATCGAGCGCTGGTACTGGCGGAAGCCATAGTAGGCGAGTGCAAGGCCCGCGACGATGAGGGTGACCTCGAGCAGCACAGGTGAGACACTGGGACCAATGAGGCTATTAATTCTCTCATTGATATGGAAGTTGAAGTCGTAGGCTTTGAGAATGCGCCCAAATCCGTCCAGAACGAGGAACGCGCCGAACAGCGCCAGCGCGAGCCAGCGTTTGAGCTTCATTCCAGGTCGCAGCCAGGTTAGAAACCGACGGACCTGGGGCGGTGTTTCAACGTTGCGCGTCGCGCCGTTCCACAAATCCTTTGATCCTTTGTGTTTGGAGATGTTTGGCGAGATCGTTCGCAATGTACACCGAACGGTGACGGCCGCCGGTGCATCCGATCCCTATCGTGAGGTGCGACTTGCCTTCGTGCAAGAACTGCGGAAGCAGAAAGTCGAGGAAGCTAAACAACTGTTTCTTGAATGCCTGCACTTCAGGTGATTTGTCGAGATACTCGATAACCGCTTGATTATCACCAGTGAGCGGCTGAAGTTCCGGCACGTAGTTTGGATTGGGTAAGAACCGCACGTCAAAGACAAGATCTGCGTCGAGTGGCACGCCGTACTTGTAGCCGAAGGCCACCACCGAAACACTCATCGTGCGCTGTTCGGCGATACCGCTGACAGCGTGTGCCAACTTCTCTTTCAGGGCGGAGAGTGTCAGTGATGACGTATCGATAATGACGTCCGCAGCGTCACGGATAGGTTTGAGTTCCTCGCGCTCGGCCGCGATGCTATCGCTGACTCGGCCCCGGTCAGACAGCGGATGCTTGCGCCGCGTCTCCGAGAAACGCCGAACGAGCACCGGATCGCTCGCGTCGAGAAAAACAACGCGATGCGGGATGTGGTCGCGTTGGAGTTCCCCGAGGTTACTCAACAGATCGCCGAATATCTCCTCGCCGCGGATGTCGAGGACGACCGCGACGTTGCGAAGGTTGGAGCTGACCGTGCACAGCTCGGCGAACTTTGGGATAAGGCTCGGCGGCAGATTGTCAACGCAGAAATAGCCTAGGTCCTCCAGGCATTTTGCGGCCTGACTCTTGCCGGCTCCCGACAAGCCCGTGACAATGACAAAATGAATGCCCGGGGTCGCTGGGGTTTTGCGCGCGGGTTGGCGTGCCTGAGGCTCTGTTTGCACGGGATCCACTATACAGCTATTATCGGTGTGGGCCGTTTGGCCCCGCTTTGGTCCACGGGTTATGGCCTGTGCGTCGGCGAAACAACGCTTCAACATGAAGGTCTTCCGCCTTGAAGAAGCTACAGGGCTGCTTCCCCTCCTTCGCCCCCTCGTTACGGAACTCGTTCAGTGCAGGCGCGATCTCGCGATTGGCTTGCTCGAAGTAGAGGCGGCGGTGCGCATGCAGTCCGAGCCTCCAACAGGCGGACGGGCGGCCACACTCTCCGACCGGATTCGCAAGGTGCAACTACGCATCATCGAGTTGCTCGAGCAGATTCAATCCCATGGGTGCGTCATTAAGGACATCGATCTGGGGCTCGTAGATTTCCCAGCGATGCGCGGCGATCGAGTGATCAACCTGTGCTGGAAGATGGACGAGCCGACTATTTCGTTTTGGCACGGTATGGACGAGGGTTTCTCCTCGCGCAAACCCCTTAAACGACGCTAAACGGATCTAAAGATCCGTTTTTTACGCTTGCGTTTCGTGCCGATCGCAACGGGATGCTTCGGTTGATACAACCCGAGCTCACCGCCGCCCGGAAGCTTTATTGAAGTGAGCAGTCCCCAACCCTGATCGGTAACCTTCGTGCACGATACACCTTTGCGCTTGAGGCGCTCG
>DASZFB010000307.1:0-3476 GCA_035940275.1 Candidatus Eremiobacteraceae bacterium
ATCGGGCAGCGATGCAATGACCGAACTGAAGTCCTTGGTTCCAAGTGGCACCCAGATCCGCTTAGTTATCTGGCCGCCCAGCGGGCAATAATCCAGCGCGAGACCGAACACCTGCGTGTAGATGAAAGAGTAGTCCTCTCCGACCGTCGCGATCTTCTTGTAATGCTTGACATTGTAAATGTATTCGCCGAGCCCCTTCTGCATCTGAGCGCCGTCGATGTTGAAGCGGAAATAGTTGGGCGCCGGAGTGACGTATGTCGTCTCTAACGCGCCGGACGAGCCGTTGATGAATGTGATCTGCGGTTGGGTCTTCGCATAATCTCTCAAGGCGATGCCTTCTGAACCCGAAAGCGGGCCGATAAGAACATCGACCTTGTCTTGCTCGACCAGCTTTCTGGCAGCGCGCAAAGCCGAATCCGGGCTCGCGTCCGATGACCCTCTGATGATCTCGAGATCCTTGCCACCCGCTTTGTTGTGATGCTGCATCACTGCGAGCTCAAAGCCGCGCATAGCATCCTCACCAAGAACGGTGTAAGGACCCTCAAGCGTCGCAAGGATGCCGACCTTAAGCTTGTCAGCGTGAGCTGATCCGATGCTGACCATCGCGGCGAACGCGACTGCAATTCCAGTGCACTTGCACTTGCGCATGCGGTTCCTCCGTTTGGTCAAAGTACACCGTTAGTCGGTGTCTTTTCGCCGGTCGAATGCGCTTGGGCGTCTTTTTTGGCTCGCGCCTCCGCCATCGCCGACTAAAGAGCGTAGCATTGGGCGACCTGGTGTCACAAGTCTCGTTGCGGGCGGTACAGCCCGTGATGTCTCCGCCATCTCTTCCGGACGTCGCAAAGATCGTAAGGAAATTTTACCCCATAATAAGACGAGCGACATAATAAGACGAGCGACCGTTTCCGCGCCCATATTCACTTGAGCTCGCACGAAATCGGGACACACGATAGTCGCGCAGCGGCTCGAAGGCTCCGAACAAAATCAACAATTTTCGCTCAACGCCCAGAGCCAAGCGTAAATTGCAAGCGGCGGTGTGTTAATTTGCTTAAACTACTATGCGGCTGTCGCATCAGAATTGAATCCGTCGTAGAGCCGCTCTGAGGAGCGCTTCAATTCCGCCGACCGCCGCGACAGGTCACCGTAGTCGCCGTAGGTAAGCTTTCCGTTTTGCTTCACGATATTGCCCCCCACAATGACCGTGTCGACGTTAGCGACGCCAGCATGCAAGACGATGGCCGCGACCGGATCAGGCGCCGCCCACATATTGATGTCATCCCTGCGCAGCAGCACCACATCAGCCTCTTTGCCCGGGGTCAGTGAGCCGATCTTGCCATCGAGGCCGAAACATCGAGCCGCCTTGATAGTGGCGAGTTCGAGGACATCGCATGCTTTGATTGCAAGTTTGTCCGGCATCGTCTCCCGCTTATGGAAGCCATCGTTTGTGAGTGCTCGCTGCGTTTGCATGAGGAATCGCATCTGCGTGAACATATCCGTGCTCACGCCGGTCACGACGTCAGTGCCGATGTTCAGGTGGACTCCGGCCGCGAGCGCCGCACCGGTTGGCGGGAGCCCCAATCCCATCTGCATTTCAACTTCCGGGGTAATTGAGACGCTTGCGCCATTTTTGGCGATAACCCTGAACTCTTGGTCGGTAAGGAAATTGGCATGAACCAGATTGATGTCTTCGCCGAGTAGGTTCTGCTGCGCGAGGCTTTCCAGCGACTGCGGCCGCGGGCCATGCTTGAGGCACGCGACGTGGAATGAGGCCATCAGGCCGAGTTCGCGGGCGAGGCTGATATCCGCCTCTGCCGTACCTGGTGCGAAGTCGGTCCCGCGAATGGCAAGCGCCATCGTCACTAAGGCGTCGCTCGACGCCAGTCGCTCCCTGCGCATCCTCTTAACGTCGACCGGATGCGGCTCCTTGGTGCCGAAAAGGGTCATCGGGGTGCCGTAGGCGAAAACCGCCCGGATGCGCGCTTCTTTAAGCGCATCGACGGCAGCGTCAGCGTGGGCGGGGGTGTTGACGATATGGCACCAGTCGAACAGCGTCGTAACGCCGGAGTTGATCTGGTCGAGCGCCCCAACGAGATTGCCGATATAGACGTCTTGCGGCGTGTAGAGCCCCACCAACTTGCCGATCAGCGCGCCAAAATATTCGTCGACCGTCCAGTCTGCGGCGATACCGCGCAGTGCAGTCTGCCAGAGATGGATGTGCCCATTAACGAAACCCGGCATAGCGATCATGCCGCGGCCATCGATCTCGATCACCGCCCAACTGCCAACATTTCTTCCAACCGCAATGATCTTGCCATTGTCCAAAAGCAGATCGCCCGAATCGATGATCCCTACCGCGGGATCCATCGAAACGATGGTTGCGCCTTTGATTCTGATTCGAGGTAGCATCGCGTGCTTCGCCCCCAATGCAGCCACGGCGGTAGTGTCTGAAGGTCCAAAAAATCAAGAGCGCTAGCTCGGTGCCCGCCGTATACGATCCAACTATGCGCAGGCGCCGTTCGGAAACTGCTTCCCGCGCTTGCACGTGTTCTTAGCAACTCTCTCTACACGCTGGCAATGCCCGAGCCATTTAAATACTGCTCGCCTATCATCTTGAAGCAAAGGCTGATCAAGTTTCGCGAAGGTGGTTGGACGAGATGCTAAGTTGCCGGAACACTCGACCTCTGGTCGGGCTGTCGAGGCCGTGAGTTTCGCGCTGCGTGTCTGTCTTGCTGAAGGGCGGGAAAAGCGCCGGTATCCCGCTCGTGGGAAGCCTTGACTTAGAGTTAGGGTGAAGCACAGACTCGAGTTGTCCGTCATACCGGTACACGGGCTATGAGCCGATCATCAACGCTGTGCTCGACTGCGCGCGAAGCGACAACCGCCGTCGCGCCTGAAAGACACGCCATACTGGAATTCCGCAAATCATACATCGCGCAAAGTCCGAAAACTGCACATAAGTGGATGGGCCCTTCAATCGTCCCGAAGCTCGCCATCAAGCCGGTTTTCACCGCCTTCCCCGTTTGCGCCCTGATCAATTTCGGCGTGGTTGAGCCCGGCACGAGAACGGTCGCGATGACGAGGCCCGCGGGCAGAGAAGCTCAACCACGTCGCGTGTGGAGAACAGCATGCGCATGCGATTGCCCAGTACCGCGTCGACGCGGCGCAGCGCCTCGGGATTGCGCCTCGTCTATAGCCAACCGTTGTTTGTTGAAATACGTTCAGATTGGAGGAGACGGACCGTCGAGAAGCCCGCTCGATAGTAGCGGGAAACTTCGGGGAGGATGCCATGGCTATGGCAACGACATATGCGCCGTTACCGGCCGCCGAACACAGCACCCAGTTGCGCAAGGCAGTCATCGCATCGACGGTCGGCACCGCGATAGAGTGGTACGACTTTTTCCTTTATGGCACCGCGGCCGGTCTCATCTTCGGCAAGCTTTACTTCCCCAACCAGGAACCGCTTGCGGCGACGCTCG
>DASZFB010000308.1:0-6358 GCA_035940275.1 Candidatus Eremiobacteraceae bacterium
CGCCCTCGCTCGTCATGTCGGCGTGGGTTTTCGCCGGCATATTGGCGCTGTGCGGGGCACTGACGCTGGCGGAGCTGAGCGCGATGATTCCGGACTCGGGCGGACCCTACGCGTTTCTGCGACGCGCTTTTGGCCAACCGATTGCCTTTGCGTATGGTTGGATGATGTTTTTCCTGGGCGCGCCGCTCGCCGCTGCCGCCCTCGCCGCCGGCGGCGCAATATTTCTCAATCTGCTCTCGAATGGCGCGCTCCACAGCTTTGAAGTACCGTATTCGCTCGCCGGTCTGCACGGCGCCATCACTGGCACGCAGCTTGCCGCCCTCGCGCTTCTTGCCGCGGTTGCGCTCGTCAACCTCGCACCGGTTCGAACGAACGGCATGATTGCGATCGCCCTTGCGGCAGTCAAGATTGTCATGCTCGTCGCGCTTACGATCGGCGCCTTCATTCTGGGCAGCGGCAGTTGGGAACATTTTAGCCTGAGCGGTGCCGCGGGAGCGTGCACCGGTATCGCGGCAGCGACGCGCGGTGGCGCCGCCGGTTTCGGCGCCGCAATGCTCGGTGCGCTGTACGCGTATCAGGGGTGGTCGTCGCTCACGTACGTTGCCGGTGAAGCGAAGGATCCCGGGAGAACGCTGCCGCGAGCGCTCATCGCGAGCATGTTCGTCGTCATTGGCGTGTATGTCGCGGCCAACGTCGCGTACTTCTACATTCTCACCCCCACCGCTATAGCGAGCGTGAGTCCGGCGTCTTCAGTTGGGCTCGAGGTATTGGGCCGCGTCTTTGGCGCGAACGCTCAGGGTCTTGCCACGGCGCTGCTCTTCATTTCGGTTGTCGCGACGTTGCATGTTTCGATCCTCACGAACAGCCGCATTACGTACGCGTTAGCCGCTGACGGCGATCTCTTGCGATGGCTGTCGGGCGTCACCGCGGGAACGCACATCCCGGCGACTGCCGTGATCGTCGGCGCAGGTATTGCGGGTGTGCTCGTGTTGCTCGGTTCGTTCGATACGCTGAGCGACTTTCAGGTCTTTTCCGTCTGGGTTTTCTACGGGCTCACAGGTGTGTCAGCGTTTGTTTTGCGTCGAAAAGAGCCCGATACACCGCGGCCGTATCGAATCTTTGGATATCCGATTGTACCCGTGATATTCGTGGCCGCGACAGTATGGCTTCTGTTTGAGGCTGTCGTTGGCGCGCCGGCGCGTTCGCTCATAGGCCTCGGCATCATCGCTTTGGCCTTACCGGCATACGCACTGCTTAAGAAACGTGCCGTCCGAGCGGATATTTAAGGAGCGGGTGAAGCTGGTACGGGCGCGGCTGACGCGGCGACCGGTGCAACCTCGTGGGCGAGTTCAGAAAACTTTGGCTCCATCGCGTCGTAGAGGCTTGCGAAGCCGCCCTCATTCTTCAGCGCCTGCAGTACGACCATTCCCATCTGCACCGTCTTAGCCGCTTTGTCATTTTCACCCAAACCGTGAAGCGCCGCCGAGCCGATATACGCGCTATGAACGACTGAAGGGTATCCAACTTTCGGATCGCTGCAGCCTCTCGCGTACAGCGCGAGCTGTCCGGCTGCCATTCGTGCGTCCTGCCAGCGGTGCGCATCAAGGTAGCGGTACCCTTGCCGAGCGAGATCTTGGGCGTACACGGAATCACATCCGGTGTCGGCCCGAACGATCGCAGGCGCGACCCAGATGCCGAGCGCGAGAAGTGCAAACAGAACGTAGCGGCGGATCATAATAAGTTACCTCAAATATTGTATCGGTGCCACCGCTAACAAAAAGAAAGAGGTGACTCAGGTCACCCCTTTTTGGTCGAGTGCTTTATCGGCGCTCGAGAGCTAGTAGTACGTTACTCCGCTGTGAATTTGGCCATGCGCTTGTTGACGTAGGCATCAAGGCCTTCTTTGGCGTCTTTGCTCTGGAAGAGTAGCTGCTGGAGCTCGCGCTCGATAGCGAGCGCCTCCGAGAACGGCACTTCGCCGCCCGAGACAACGGCGCGCTTAATGTTCCCAACGGCCTTCGCCGCCTTGTTCGGCGTTGTAAACTGCTTTGCGTAGGTGAGCACTTCGTGCAAGAAGCCGGCGCCATCGCCCTCGTAGATCTCGTTGACCAAACCGATCTCTTGCGCTTCCTCAAACGAGAACGTCCGGCCCGTGACCATGAGCTCGATCGCTTTGGCGCGACCAAGCAACCGCGTCATGCGCTGCGTCCCGCCCGTGCCGGGCAGTACGCCAAGGGCGACCTCGGGCAATCCGATCTTGCCGGCGTTGCGGCGAGCCAGGCGGATGTCACAAGCCATGGCGATCTCCAGACCGCCCCCGACCGTGTGTCCGTTGAGTGCTGCTATGACGAGCTTGGGCGTTTGTTCCAGACGTGTCAGCGTTTCATTGGCGTGCAGACAGAAGAAATATTTGAAGGTCGGATCGACGCGCTGCAGCATGCCGATGTTGGCGCCCGCGCAGAAGAATTTTTCGCCTTCGCCCGTCAGCACGATCACCTGTACGTCCTTGTCGAAGCGCGCCTTGAGGATCGCATCGTCAAGCGCGCGCATCATTTCATGCGTGTAGGTGTTCGCCGGCGGGTCATCGAGTGTGATGATGGCGATATGCTCGCCGTCTTTGCGATACGTGACGAGCGGCTTCTCATCGGTCTTGGTTTCGCTGTCAACTTTAATGGCCATTGGGTCCTCCGGGTGAAACGGACCTAAAGGTCCGTTGCTTCAAGGTCCGTTACTGCAAATCGGTTAGGCGGCTTTGGGCGCCAACCACTGCTCGTTCTTGAACAATTCTGCGAGCAGCTTCTCATCTTCTTCCGAGGGTAGCACCTGCTTGAGATGGTCCTCGTATTGATCGCTGTCCATGATTGCGCCGTCGACCGAGTACTTCTTGCCTGCGTATTGCCCGATCTGGCGGTTGAAGCGGATGTCTGCCACGTACAGTTTCTCGTCGCCTGGAATCGAGGCATTCACCTGCTGCACGAGCTTCGCGCACTCATCATAATATTGCCGGCGTGCATAGTCATTGAGTAATTCTTTGTCCGCCTGAATTTCTTCTTTGTCCTCTTCGGGCCGGCCTTTGATGCCCCAAATGTACGCCCACACGGCACTCGACGAATGATCGTTGCCGAAGAGGTCCAGCGAACCGGACAACCATTTGTTATGATACTTTTGTTGAACTTTCACGGGAACGACGTTGGCTTTGGCAACTCGCTTGAGACCCGTGAACCCCGTGCCGAGGTGGAATGACTCCTCTTTGAGCATCGGTCCCATGCTGCGCGACAAGGGTGCGAAGCCGCTGTGCGAGAGCATCTGCAGTTGGAACTTGCCATCGCGATCCATATAGTTTTGATAGGCGAAGAGATCGAGCCAGTGCTTCACAGGACTATTAAAGGCGTTGAGCAGCCGCGTTCCCTGATCTGAGCGGCGCTGTAGCATCTTCTCGGCCTCGATGCGTCCGTCATTGCCAAAATGGTTGACCAGCAGATGGCACATCTGATATCCATGGCGCGTCTCTTCGATGAACACGCGCGCGATCGAGTACAAATCGTATTCGGTTGGAGCAATTGCCAGGAGCTTGCGCTGCTGCTCGTTGGAAGCGAACTCCGTGTCCCCTTGATAAATGATCATGTTGAGCACAGCATCGCGCATGCGCTTATCGGGGATCTCCATCAGCTTGTCCCACTTGCGCTCGCCGGCGAAGTCTCCGAACTCGATTTCGTCTGAGTGCAAGTCGCCGTACTTGGCTTCAAGAGCATAGCCGCCGAGAATGCGTTGGAAGATCTCGGGATCGACGTCGATATCTTTTTGCCACATCCGCAAGATTTCGACCCAGTCGTCAAAGGTCTTGATTCGCGCCATCGAGGAGCCTCCGAAAAGAGTGTGGTATATTTGATACGACCGCTACAAATTCGCCACACTATTTGAGCAGGTATCGTTAGATGGTGCAACCGCCCGTGCGTCCCCAAAAGAAGCCGCCAAGCCTAGCCCCGCTGCGGCCGCGTTCGATGCTCTTTACGCTTTTCGGTGACTACGTCTATCCGGAAGGTGGAGATATTTGGCTGGGCAGCCTCGTGGCCATCGGTGCGGCGCTGGGGATGTCCGAGGTCGCGGTGCGGTCCGCGGTTGCTCGCCTCGCGCGCGAGCGCTGGATCGTGGCGCGCCGCAGCGGACAGCGTTCGTACTACCGTTTATCCCCATCGGGTCGTGCGCTCATACAGGAGGGAACGCAGCGTATTTATCGCGCTGACGATCGCCCGTGGGACGGCAACTGGTGCCTGCTTACCTATTCGATTCCTGAGAGCAGACGCTCGCTGCGCGATCGCATGCGCAAGCAACTTGCATGGCTCGGCTTTGGACCGTTGGGCTCCGGCACCTACGTTGCTCCCCGCGATGTCAGTGACCAAGTGCGTCGTTTAGCCGAGGAGCTAGGGGCCGATGGTTTTGCGAAGACGTTCATCGCCCGCGGTGCGGGAGGCACGAGCGACAAACACATTGTCGGTCAAGCATGGAAGTTGGAACGAATCGCCCGAGCATACAAGCGCTTTATAAAACTATACGCTCCGCTCTATCTACGTGACAGAAAGCGGCGCGTGCTCGGCGACGAAGCTGCCTTTATCATGCGCTTCGCGTTGACGCATGACTTCCGCAGATTCCCGTTCATCGATCCGGATCTGCCGCCCACCCTTTTGCCGAAGGGATGGGCAGGTGCACGCGCGCGTGCGCTCTTCGAAAACTATCACGCCATGTTGACCGACGGAGCTTTACGTTTCTTCGAGGCTTCAACTTCGGTTAGCTCTTTAGGGTAATCGTAAACACCGCGCCCTACTTTTTTGCCGAGACGACCGGCTTTTACGTATTTCACGAGCAGGGGGCACGGCCGGAATTTTTCTCCCAAGGTTGCGTGAAGATATTCGAGGACCTTGAGACGCGTATCGAGACCGACGAGATCTATCATCTCGAACGGTCCCATCGGGTGGTTGAGGCCCAGCTTCAACGCTTTGTCGATGTCGCGTGCTGAGGCAACCCCCTCCATGAGCATGTAGAATGCTTCGTTGCCGATCATCGCGTTGATGCGGCTGGTCGCAAACCCTGGCGCTTCGTTGATAATAACGGTCTCCTTGCCGCAACGCTTCGCGACCTGCTCTGCCACTTCTACGCTATGGTCTGCAGTCTCGAGACCGCGCACGATCTCGACCAGCTTCATAATGTGTGCCGGGTTAAAATAGTGCATGCCGATGACTCGCGATGGGTCCCTGACGGCCGCCGCAATCTCGGTAATTGAAAGCGCAGATGTGTTGGTCGCAAGAAGAGCGTCCGCTGCGCAGAGAGCGTCGAGCTTTTTGAAAATCTCGTGCTTGAGCGACAGATCTTCGGGTACAGCTTCGATGACGAGGTCGGCGTTTGCAGCAGCGGAGATGTTCGCAGCTGTCGAGATGCGGGCACGAGCGGCTCGCGCGTCTTCCTCTGACAACTTGCCGCGTTGCACGCCCGTGGCGAGGTTTTCCTCAATGCTGGCAAGCGCGCGATCGAGGGCCGAGGGGATTGCGTCGACGAGCACCACCTCGAAGCCGCCCACCGCCAGGCTATGCGCGATGCCGATTCCCATCGTGCCCGCGCCGATGACGGCGGTCTTCGAGACCGTCATGGGTTAGCTTATGGTACCACCGGAGCGCCGGTGCATGGACTCCATGCTCCACGCGAGGACGGCCACATGGTTAGCCGTTTTGGTGAGCCGCTCGAAGCTCGGCTCCCTCTGAAGCGCAAGGTCGTCAGTTTTTGCATTCTCGATATAGCTCTGCAACAGGGCGACGCGCTTCATCGTATCGGCCCAATTCCGTACAACGGGCTCCTCCGGCGTTCGCGTTCCGACGCGTTGGATCAGCGGCGGTTCTGCGAAGTCGGGATGCAAGAGGGTGAATTCAAGGCGCGCGAGGGAGTACTCGGCGATGGCCTTGTTTAACCTGGCGATGCCTATGTGCAGGTGTCTTCCCACTGCGCCTCCTTCGCAAAGCCGGGTCCGTTCGACGTGAAGAGCACTTCGCGCGACGACCACGCCGCTCATGCTCAGCCTGCAAACGTAAATTTCGTGCGAGCCGGGACCACTGATGCAGGAGCGGTTACTGCCTTCCTGCTCGCGCAGGACGTTCGGCCTGCACCGCGCGTGGCGGATATCGGTGCGCTCTTGGGACGCAGTGACGCCGCGCTCTTTTTTGCGGTTTGCAACGGACAGATCATTGGCGCGGCGGGTTGTCTGAGCGAGGACTCGGTCTGTCGCCTTATCCATTTTGTCGTTGACGCTGAATACGACGCCGTGCTCGCGTCACCGCTGATCGAGCTCGTCGAGCGCGTTGCGCGAGAACGT
>DASZFB010000309.1:0-1670 GCA_035940275.1 Candidatus Eremiobacteraceae bacterium
GGATTGCCGTAATTGAGGCAGTCGGTGAGTCCGATCGGAGTCGCGCCGACTGCGGCAACGTTACGCGCGGATTCAATAACCGCATGCGCAGCAGCCATCTTGGCTGAGACCTTTCCAAACCTCGGGTTCCCATCAACGGACAGCGCAATAGCGAGCCGCGCACCGCGTTGAACCAGGAGCACACCCGCGTCGGAATAGCCGGGCGGAATGACCGTTGCTCCGCGCACGACTGCATCGTAATGTTCGATGAGTGGGCGTCGACTGCAGACATCCGGATGTGCCAAAATCGTAAGCAGGGTCGCGGCAACGTCGTTGACGATGACCGGTTCGATCGCCGCCGGTTGCGCCGGCACTTGCGCAAGTTTCCATGTCGCGCGCACCGGTTGCGTGAGAACTTCGATCGGCACGTCGCAAACAGCCGTGGCTCCCGCGCGCAGGACGTATCGCTTTTCCCGCGTGACCTTACCAATCACCGCAGCGCGAGCGTTTGCCGAGATCTCAGGAAGAGTGAATTGTTCATTATATATGGCCAGCAATTCGGACGTGAACGAAGGTGGCACGGCCCAGAGCATGCGCTCTTGCGTCTCCGCCATGGCGATGACGAACGGAGACAATCCGCGCAGAGCCACAGGTACAGCGTCGATCTCAATGATCGCGCCAAAGCCACCTGCGTTGCACAGCTCCGACGAGCTGCCCATGATGCCGCCTGCGCCCAAGTCTTTGAACCCGACCGCGAGCTGGCGCTCGTGGATGACGTCGAAGGCAGCATAACTTGCTCGCATGATCACGTTCTTGAGAAACGGATCGGGGACCTGAACGGCGCTTTTGTTTGCTTCAGCCTCCTGTGCGTCGAGCCCGAGCGATGCAAACGCGGCGCCTCCAAAACCGGACGCGTCTGTCGCCTTGCCCACGAGCACGAGGTCGTACCCTTCGCCACCGTAGGGAACGCGGCTATGAATGATACGCTCGCTCTCGACAAAACCGAGCGCCACGACGTTGACGAGACAGTTGTCGCGAAACGACGGATGAAAGTAGACATCGCCGGCAAGGTTGGGCACGCCGACAGCGTTTCCGTATGCGGCGATGCCGTCGACCGCGCCCGCGGCGACATATGCGGAGTGCGATCCGGCCACGGGCGGACCGAAGCGCAAGGGGTCGGCGCTTGCAACGACTTTCGCGCCCATGCACAGGACGTCACGCAAGATGCCACCAACGCCGGTTGCCGCGCCCTCGAAGGGTACGACCTGCGATGGATGATTGTGGCTCTCATGCGCGACGACGACAGCGTATTCTTTGCCGTCGATAACACCGGCGCGCAGAACGCCTGCGTCTTCTCCGACGCCGACGAGGACATCTTGGCCGCGAGTTGGCAGCTTCGTGAGAAGTGCGCGGCTGCTTTTATAAGAGCAGTGTTCGCTCCATTGAATTGCAAATGCGTGTGCTTCCGCGCGCGATGGGTTGCGACCCAAGCGTTCGACGATCGTACGGAGTTCCGCAGGGGTGAGCGCGAGCGCCTCGCTCTTGGCGAGGCGCTTGAGGTCTTCGTCGCTGCCCTCGATGCGAAGCGGCGTTCCAGCGAGAGCGATCAGGTCCGCTGTAGCCGCCACGCCCATCTACTGCGCTTTACCGTTCCCTTGAGACGGTGCGTTGAGCCGGCTATCTGCCTCCGC
>DASZFB010000310.1:0-2511 GCA_035940275.1 Candidatus Eremiobacteraceae bacterium
CCGGCGTTACGTTAAATCGCCTGCACGCGAAAGAAGCTCCAGTCCGTCCGAAACCGGTCATCACCTCATCGAAAATAAGGAAGATGCCGTGACGATCGCATATATCGCGAACGCCTTTGAGGTAGCCATCCGGATACACGATAACGCCGTTGGAACCGACGACCGGCTCGAGCAAGATGGCTGCGACCCTCCCCGGATCTTCGTAAGTCAACACGAGCTCGAGATGCTCGAGGGCGCGACGAGTTTCTTCAACTGGATCATCTGTATTGAAAGGGCTTCGATACGGAAACGGTGCAAAAAAGTGGATGACGCCCGGGATTCCCGGCTCGTTGGGCCAGCGACGATTTTCGCCGCTGAGCGTTCCAGCGCCAGGAGCGGAGCCATGGAACGAACGATACGCTGCTAGTATTTTATGCCGGCCGCTGATCATGCGCGACATCTTGATCGCGTCTTCGTTTGCTTCGCCGCCGCCGGTCGTGAAGAACGTGCGCGCGCCTTCGCTCCATGGAGCGAGCAACGCAAGTTCTTCAGCCACTTCGGCTCGCAGGTCGTTGAAGAAAGCGGGTGCCGCGTAGCACAACTTTGCGGCCTGATCGGCGATGGCGCGCACGACAGTCGGATGGCTGTGACCGAGATTGACCGCGACCAGGCCGGCAGACAGATCGAGATATCTCTTGCCGGCACTATCGTAAAGCCACGAACCCTCAGCTTGGTCGATCGTCGGCATATCCAGCGCGCCTTGCGCCGACCACGGGGTCAGTACGTAGCGCGTATGTTTGGCGCGGGGTTTCTTTTCAGCGGTGAGCATTATTTTGTTTCCTCGAGTGCACGACTAAAACCGTGAGTGATGTGAGCCGCAATGAGTGACATGGCTTTGTCGACGTTGCGGCTGCGCATTGCGACGAGCAGAGCGGCGTGTTCGGCTGCGAGTTCATCTGGACGGTCGTAGTGACGGCTGGTCTGTGCTATGTACAGACGCAACTCCCCAAGCATCGCCTTGTATGTCTGGGCAAGGTGTGAACTACCCGCAAGCTCGATGAGATACTCGTGGGCGTTTAGATCGGCGTCGACCGCTCCACTGAAGTTTCCATGCTTCGCTTGGGTTGCGATCGCGTCGATGAGTGTTTCGAAGTGGTCGAGATCGTTTGGTTTGGCGCGCTCAATTGCTCGCCCCACAGCGAACTGTTCCAACGCGAGTCGAAAATCGAGGAGATCCTGAAGTCGCTCTTTGGTGAGAGCGGTAACGAACGTGCCCTTGTAGGGAACGACGCTAACAAGACCCTCTCCGGCCAACAGAGCGAGCGCCTCGCGAATGGGACTTCTGCTGACGCCGAGTTCGCCGGCGAGAGCCAGTTCGTTGAGCCGTTGACCAGGCTCAATCTTGCCCTGCGCGATTTGCGCGCGGAGGTGCGCCGCCACGCGTTTCGCGGTGGACAAGCGGTCGATGGTCGTAGGCTGCGCAAGATCGTACATACGTTGTCGATTGTCGACAATGTGGGCAAACCCCTGCATCGAAGCCATTTGTTCGCTTTAGGTTGACATATCACGATATATCGGATAATATCGCGCTATGAGAAACAGACACTTTGGATTTCACCCATTCCATAATGACCCGAGCGAACAAGGACGGCACGCAGCATGGCGTTTTCGCCGCGGCGGATTCGCGTTTAGCGGTTTCGGCGGCGTGTGGGGTCGAGCAACGCGGCGCGGTGACATAAAATATCTTGTGCTCGAGGCGCTCGCGGATGGACCTCGTCACGGTTATGACGTGATCACGACGATTGAAGAGCGCTACGGGTCCCGCCCAAGCCCGGGCTCAATTTACCCGACGCTTCAAATGTTGGAAGATGCCGGACACGTGAAGGGCTCCGACCAGGATGGGAAACGAGTTTATACGATCACCGAGTCAGGGCGTCAGCTGCTTGAGAAACGTCCGGTTCCGGATGATGAGGATGACCTGGACGAAGACGCCCGTCACCGAGTACGGGCGGCGGCCAAACGATTGATGTTAGCGGTTCTCGGCGCGCGCGGGAGCAACGATGTTGTGCTTTACAAGATAGTGCGAACATTGGAGAGCGCGCGGAAACAGATCTACGGCATTCTCTCAGGGGACGAAAGTTAGTGCGCTAATCGTAGCGCAAATTGAACGCCGGCTTCACGTAAAATAGGTTGAGGCGAAGGCCGCCCAGCAAACCTTCAAAGCCGAGCGTATCGCGCACAAGAAGTCGCGGTTGAACGACATCCTGCGGCAGATCGAAAACAATGGTCTCCGCTTCGCCCGCGCCGAGAATCTTGTGGCAGTGTGAACGATCGGAGTGCAGCAATTGATCCATCGCTCGCTGGCCCCGAGGCGAGAATCGGTAGTTCGTTCCATCGTAGTCGATTGCGTAGACGGCATCGTTACTCCAATTGAAGCGTCCCCACCACGGCGTCTCCATATCGGCTGTGACAATGTAAAAGACGCCTTGCGCTTTGACAGCGTGAGCGCCAGTGGCGATTGTTTTGAGGCGC
>DASZFB010000311.1:0-4402 GCA_035940275.1 Candidatus Eremiobacteraceae bacterium
GCGGGCGTCAGCGGACGGCTCATATCGAAGAACGGTCTTGCGTACGGATCGACGGGGGCGTATGGATTGTGGAGCGCGGCCGCCTTCATACGGGCAAAAACGGCTTCGGGCACGAGCTCGTGCTCTGGCATACGGCGCGCAAATCCACGGAGAGTTGACGCAGCGGGCGTGAGTCGCGCGTCGATCACAAAGTGGTCAACCGAGTATGCAGTCGCCGGTTGTGCTTCAACGGATACTTGAATAGACTCGGGTTGGAACAGTCCGAAAGGTTGCTGCGCTTCGCTCCTCGTCGGCGTAGCCTGACCGCCAAGCAAGGTTAAAGCAAAAAACACAAAGGCACACGACACCTGATGCGATTTCATTGAACCAAGTCTCCTACAGCGCCAACAACTAAATTTTCAGCTTAAAATTCAGCTTGCTCACTCGCGAACCACCGCCGCTGCCACACCCAACAAGAAAACTCCTCCAATGCGCTCCGCCCAAATCTGCGATCTTGACGTAAGACCACGCGTACGGATGTGTTCGACTGCAGCAACGTATATAGATAGGACGGCAAGTTCGACGGCGAGGCCGGCGACGCCGAGAATCACAATCTGAGGCATGAGGCGTACGTGCGGATCGATGAATTGCGGCAGGATGGCCATAAAGAACACGAGCGCCTTCGGATTTGCGAGCTGTGTTACCGTACCACCAATCCATCCGCGCACGAGCCTGTGCTGGTCGAGAACCGCAAGTGGGCGTGGGGCTTGCGCCGCAGACGCTAAGAGTGCGCGGATTCCGAGATACGCGAGGTACGCGGCGCCGCACCACTTTAGGATCACGAACGCCGTGTGCGAGGTGAGAATGATCGACGCGAGGCCGAGTGCCGAGATCACAAAGTAGATAAGATTGCCCGTGAGGATTCCGGCTGCTGTGGCGAAACCTGCGCGTACATGTCCGAGCGCGGCGCCGACGACGGCCATGACCGCAGGCCCGGGAATAAAGCAGAGCACGAGTTCCAATGCTATGAATGCGATAAGTGTCGATACGTGCATGAAGCGAGTATTCAGCCGCGCCGCAGATCGCGTCATTTAGGCACGTGGCTAATTCACAATACGTCGCGTTGGACACGAGTGAGATGAGAGGGCTGCGCCCGCGCGATATGGTAGGACGCAATCATGGAAGCGCTCTACAACATCCCTCCTTTGATTCTGCTGCTCGCGGCGATCATCGTTGTCGTTGCTCTCGCCTGTGCGGGCCAGATCTACGTTCACCGTCGGTTTCGGAGCTCGGATTTCGTGCAGCACAATGAGGTCGGCGGTTTTATCATTGCCGTCGTTGGGACGCTCTACGCGGTGTTGCTCGGTTTTCTCACCATTGTCATTTGGCAGCACTTCACCGACACGCAAACACAAGTATCACGCGAATCTGCTGCAGCCGCCGATGCTTGGCATACTGCAGTCGGGCTTCCATACGGGATCCGATCTCGAGTTCGACACGATCTCTACACATACGCAAACGCTATGATTGAAAATGAATGGCCAGCAATGCGCCACGGCGCGTATACGTTTCAAGCTGACATCATTGTCATGGACGCCATGGCGACAGTCGGCGCGTACGATCCCGCAAACACTCGTGAAGCGACGGCGCAGGCCGCGACACAGCAGCAGCTTTCGATTCTCCACGACGAGAGAATTCGCCGTCTTAGCAACAACGATAGCGCGGTCTCTTGGTTCGAATGGCTCGTGCTTTTGATTGGTGCACTGTGCGTGATTTGTCTCTGCTGGGTCTTCGGACTACAGAATCAACGCGTGCATCTGCTTATGACGTCCGCCGTCGCAATCGTTGTGGTTTCCATCCTAACGCTTCTATTCGAGCTTCAGTATCCATTTCGCAGCGCCGTTGGCGTGCCGCCGGACACGTGGAACGGCTTCATCGACCACATTCGCCTGATGCAAAGCGGAAGCCAGCACAATATGCGAATGTAGGTTACGCGAGCGAACCTTCGCGAGGGCGTAGAGCGATGAGCACGACTGCAAGGGTCACTCGCACGATCGCGCGCGCGATGACGAACGCTGCGGGATAAAACGGGGCCGCATGCCAGACGACAAGCGCGTACAGGTCGATGCACGCGGCCGCAATGAGTAGGAACGCAAACGCATCGATAACGGCGACATAGCGGATGGGGTCCTTCGATGTGACGTACATGAGGTACGCAAGCGCCAATGCCACGATACCGACAAATTTGAGCAACATGGGGACGAGTCCGTACGGTGCGAAGTTCAGGTGCATGACGCCGAGCGACGCTACGTAGGTGGAGCCAAACAGCGTCACTAGGCCGCCAATCGCCGCAAGGATTGCAAAGATCAGCAAGAGCATTCGCAGTGCTTTGTGAGACTGCGCAGCTATCATCTATGCTTTATACCTTGAGTGCCTCTGCAACCGCTTGCTCAAAGGTCCAGGACGCCCCCTCGGCACCGAGCGCTTCAATAGTAGCTTCATCGAGTCGATCGCGCAGAGACGCATTCAGTTTTTCGTAACTCCAAATTTCAGTGTATTCGCGCACTTCACCGAGTTCCATGAATTGCGCATCGACATAACCGCGGAGCTGCGCCGCATGTTGCGCATGGCCGTTCAGCGCGGCAATCAAGCCGAGGTGCTGCACGGTATCTGCGAGGATGAGCTCATTCTTTGCTTCGCGCGCCCAGTGCACAGCGTCACGAGCTGCGTCGCGCGCGCTATCCAGCATACCGAGAGCGATGCGATACGCCGCGCAATTCGCGTGGTAGATCGCGAGATGCGATGCGTTCTTACTCCACGCTCCGAGTTCGAGCGCCTCGGTGACGCATCGTAGGGCCTCCGCCGCATTCCCTTCCTGGAATTCCAATTCAGCGATGCCGGCCTGGACGGTGGCAACGCTGCTTTGGACGCCGAGCGCCTTGAAGACGGTAAGCGCCTGTTTGTAGAGATCGCGTGCCCCGGCCGTATCACCCTGTTCTTCGGCGATCGTTGCCTGTTGTCGCAAGCAATTCGCGACGTTACGTTTGTCCGCGTATTCCTTAAACCACCCGAGCGCGCGGTCGATGGCGACGGCTGCCTCGGCGTGCCGACCGGCGCGATATAACGCCCACGATAATACGTTCAACGCGTGGGCAAGACCACGGCCGTCACCGAGCTTTTCATACAGAGCGCACGAACGCTCGGCTGCATCAAGGCACTGCTTGCCGGAAGAGAGCCGGGCGAAAGCGCGTTCCAGCCGCGCAGCCACGAGTGGGGCGGCGGTCTCCTCGACGTGTCCTTGTGCAGTCCGAATCCAACCACGCCCTTCGGCTTCGAGGCCGCCTTCGCGCCAGAGCCCCTCAAGCGAACCGGCCACGATTCCTCCGAGGGCCGCCTCGTTGCCGGGTTTGAACGCCCATTCGAGTACGGCGCGGAAATTATCAACCTCGGGCTCGATCGGTTCGAGCCACAGCTGATCGGGCTTCGTCCCAAACGACCGATCCGCGGCGATTGAAAAAGCGCGGTAATAGTCCGCATGAAGTCGCGTGAGCCGCTCGATCTCGCCGGCTGTTTCGAGCTTGTCCCAGCCATATGCGCGAATCGACTCGAGCAACCGGTATCGCTCGCTGCGCGCAGACATCTCCGCGGATAGGAGCGATTTGTCGACGAGCGACGCAAGCAGGTCGAGTATTTCTACCTCTTCGATGCCGTCGCCGGTGCACACCGCCTCGGCGGCTTCCAGACTGAAGCCACCGGCGAAGATTGAGGCGCGGCAAAAGAGCGTCTGCTCTTGCGGCGTGAGGAGCTCGTAACTCCAGTCGATGAGCGCGCTGAGCGTGCGCTGCCGCGCTTGCGCCGTGCGGTCACCGCCCGTCAAGAGGCTGAAGCGGCGGTCTAAGCGTTGCGCAACGCTCTCCAGGCTTAATACCTTGACCCGCGCTGCAGCCAGCTCTATCGCGAGCGGAAGCCCGTCTAGGTGCCGGCAGATTTCTCCAACCGTGTGGGCACTGTCATCGTCAAGCTTAAACGACTTGTTGACAGCGGTTGCACGATCGATGAAGAGCGCAATGGCAGGAAACGATGTTGCGTTTTCAGCCGTGACCTCGGCGCGTGGCCCAGGAGCGGCGAGTGGCTGCAGCCGGAGCACTTCTTCCCCGGTGACCTGCAGCGCTTGGCGCGAGGTCGCCAAGATCCGAACGTCGGGGCAGTGCTTCAAGATGGTGTCGGCAAGCTTGGCCACATCGTCAATGACGTGTTCGCAGTTGTCGAAGATGAGCAGCATCTTTTTGCGTCTCAGCGCCGCCACAATCGCGTCGTCGACCGAGCGATCGTGGAACTGGCTAATGCTCAACGCCTTTGAGACGACGCTCGAAGCAAGCTCCGGAAACCGCAGCGATGCAAGATCTGCCAGCCACACGCCATC
>DASZFB010000312.1:0-4735 GCA_035940275.1 Candidatus Eremiobacteraceae bacterium
CAACTCTAGAACGGGGCGAAAGGGGCCTTTTGGCGCTCACACAAGGAAATGGCCCAGCGCCCGGCGTCCTGTTGTGCGAAAGGGGCGATTAATGGCCAAGTCAGCCGTCCTGCCGAAAAAGGGCGCGGTGTTCTCACTCAACGGTACGGCAGGCGTTGCGGACCGGATGAGTGCAGGAAAGTCACGGCGCAAGAAGGTGCCGCGCTCGAGCCATGCGGCGAGGCACATATCGCCTCGTCGAGCGGATCCTCTCGCCATTCTCGAGGAGTCAAATCTCGGCCGTGTGCCGGAGCTCGTACCCATTCGGTACGGGCGGATGGTCAAATCGCCGTTTGCATTTTTACGTGGCTCCGCGGCAATTATGGCGAGCGATCTCGCCAACACGCCCATCCTCGGCAATAAAGTTCAGGCATGCGGAGACAGTCATCTGGCCAACTTCGGATTGTTCGCCACGCCCGAGCGCAACCTGATCTTCGATATCAACGATTTCGACGAGACGGTGCCCGCGCCGTGGGAATGGGATGTGAAGCGGCTGGCCACGAGCATTTTTGTTGCCGGGCGTCACATTGGCAGCTCGGACAAAACATGCGCGCTCGCCGCGCGCGCGGCTGTCGCCGCATACCGGGAGCGCATGCGCGAGTGCTCTCAAGCAACGCAGTTGGAAGTGTGGTATTCGCGTGTCGCCGCCAACCTGATCGAAAGACTCATGCGCAGCGTCAGCGATCCCGAAATGAGCGCCATCATCAAGAAAGCGCGCTCGAACACGTCGGCACATGCGCTTCCGAAGATCACGAAAGTTACCCATGGCAAGCGGCGCATCGCCGACAACCCGCCGCTCGTGTACCATGGACTGGAGTCCGTAAGGAAGCTCTTTCGCGAGCACGCTCGACGTTACGTCCAAACCCTGCGCCCCGATATCCGAGTACTGGTCGAGCGCTACCACTTCGTCGACGCCGCGCTCAAGGTTGTCGGCGTCGGAAGCGTTGGCACACGATGCGGGATCGTGCTTCTGATGGCCGCTGACAACGATCCCTTATTCCTCCAATTTAAAGAAGCAATGCCTTCGGTGCTCGAGCCATATAGCGGCAAGAGTCAATTCGAAAATCACGGCGAGCGGGTCGTTACCGGACAACGGCTCATGCAAGCCGCCAGCGACATCTTCCTGGGATGGTTCCAGAGCACGGACGGTCGCGATTACTACGTGCGGCAGCTTGTGGATATGAAAGCTACGGCAGAAATTGACGGCATGTCGACGGCGGCGCTTACAGAGTATGGCGTTATCTGCGCTGTGGCGCTGGCTCGAGCGCATGCCCGCTCTGGCGATGCGGCGTTCATCAGCGGATATCTGGGAAACAAAACGATCTTCGACAGCGCAGTTGCGGTTTTTGCGCGCCACTACGCCGACCAAACCGAATCGGACTACAGTAAACTTGTCGCGGCGGTCAAGGCAGGACGCATCAAAGCAAAAATGGAGTGATGACGGCGATGAAGATGCTAACGAGATACGGGCTAGCGAGTGCACTTGCCCTTAGCCTGTCGGTCCTTGGACCGGCATCGCTCCACGCGGACGACGCGTCGCGACAGGTGCTGCTTGCAAATCTGCGCGCCCACATCAAGCACGTCTTCGTGATTTATCAAGAGAACCGGTCGTTTGATTCCTACTTCGGCACGTTCCCCGGCGCCGACAACCTTGCAACCGACGAAGCCCGCGCGCACGGGTTCAAACAGTACGACCCGATTGGCAACCAGTGGATCAGCCCATTTCGCATCAACGATCCGGATCTGGCGGATGCCGATCACTCGCGCCCGGCGCTGTACACGAAAGCCAACGGGGGCAAGATGGACCTCTACGTTGCAGCAGAGGAAGGGCGCATGTTGCGGACGGGCGCGTCCTTGCAGGATGCGCAGCGTGTCGGCATCCTGACCATGGCACATGAAGACTGCGACATGGTTCCCTATCTTTGGAAGTATGCGAAAACGTTCGCGCTCTACGACCACATCTTTCAGGGCATGTATGGGCCTTCAACTCCGGGCAACATCGATCTCATCGCCGCGCAGACCGGGCAAACGCAGTGGGCACGCCATGGTTCGCAAGCGGTCGGCGCGGCTGACACGGGTCCTGGCGTGCCGGTGGTCGACGACTTGTATCCCGCGTTCGGGCCGTACCACAATGGAGAGCCCAAGGCCAAGCAAGTCGATCTTACATTTGCGAATCTCTTTCTTACCTTGAGCGGCGCAACGGCAACGTCGGCGGTCATCGACAACGATGACATCAGAGACGATATCGTCGCGCTCGCCGGCTCGGGGAAACCGGCCATTCCGTGGGGGTGGTATCAAGAAGGCTTCAAAGATGATGGCAGCGGTGCATATCCCGCGTATGTCGCTCACCACAACGTCGCCCAATACTTCGGCTACGTGCGTCAAAACGCGGCGCTGTGGAACAACGTGCACGACCTGACCGAGCTGCTCCCCGCGATCAAAGGCGGTTCGTTACCCGACCGTGGCGTCGTGTTTGTCAAAGGAGGTTACCGTAATCCGTTCGGCTGGCAGCCGGCGAATACGGATCCGGACGTGCGCAATGCCTTCCGCGGCGATGACGACCACCCGGGATATTCCGACTCGCAAGTTTCTGAAGCGATGGTCGCGACGATGGTCAATGCGATCGCCCGCAGCAAATACTGGAGCGATTCCGCTATCATCATTCTCTGGGATGATTCAGAAGGTTTTTACGATCACGTGCCGCCGCCGGTTTTCGAAGAGTGCCCAGACGGACATCCGTGTGGAGACGGACCCCGCGTGCCGCTGATCGTTATTTCGCCGTACGCGAAATCGGGCGCGATCATCTCGGATTCAGGCGACCACGCATCATTCGCGAAGTTCCTCGGTGCGGTTTTCGATCTTCCGGCGCTCGCGTCGCTCCCAGACGAAAAGCCCTATCTACCGCGCGGACCCCGAGACGCGAATCCGGCGCTGACGGATCTGCTTGGCGGTTTCGATCCGGCGCGGCTAGCCGGATCTGCATCGCCGCTGCCGGCAGGTGCGGCGCAGATTCCTGACGGCACCGTCAACACGTTTCCCGCGCCGATGAGTTGCAGAAGCCTCGGGATAACGCCTGTAGTGGTACCGGGAGAGATGGCGTCACCGCCGCCGGCTTTTGCACCGCGAACTAGCCGCACATAGTAAATGTAGCACGTATTAAATGTAGCGGTCGACCTTGTGTCGACCGACTCGGCTATGCCGCCGCTTTTGCCCTCCAGCCGCCCACGATCGCTCCAACGAGCATGAAACCGATGAGCGCCCAACCGACGTCTAGCAACCAAAGACCAATGGGGAAGCCACTGAAGAGAGTGGACGTGAGTGTGGTACTGGCGTAAAATATGACGCCCATGAACAGACCGAATGATATGCCGTGCGGTGCACCTGGCTGGTCGCTGTCCGCGAGGGCAATCGCCGTACCATATCCCAGCAAAAGCGCCATGAGGAATCCGACGATGTATGGAGTGGGACTAGTGGAGCTCATCGAGGCTGATTGACCCATTTGGGTCAGGAGCGCCATTGTTTGACTCTTAAACAGGACACTGAACCAAACATAGCCCCACATAAAGAAGACGATCGCACTAACGAAAACTGCGAGGTGGTTGATGCTTTTTGTTGGCATGAGCCCCTCCTATAACGGATTTGCTGCGGGTTCCGTCGCAGTGCGTCCAATGCCTTTCCGTTCTGAGGCATCCGAAGTCGCGGCGGTGGCGTATTCGAAGAAATGAAGATAAAGAGCGCTCGTGTATACCGTCACCCCTTGCCAGTGCGAGTCACGCACTGGGTGAGCGCTCTTGCGCTTGGCGTCCTCGCCATGAGCGGGATGCAAATTTTCAACGCGCACCCGGCGCTCTACGCTTCGGATGCGTCGCAGTTCAACCGGCCGATCGTTAAATTTTCAGCCGACCAAAACCCTAATGGAACATCGATTGGGTATGTGGCCATCGCGTCGTTGCGCGTCAACACAACAGGCGTGTTCGGTTATGGTCCCGACGGCATGGGCGGAGAATCGGCGCGTGCCTTTCCCTCATGGGTGACCATACCTGCTTATCAGGATCTCGCCGACGGACGGCGCTGGCACATCTTCTTTGCATGGGTGCTCGTCATCTGCGCAGTGGTCTATGCTTACTGGGCATTTCGCTTGCGCCCCACGCGAGCAGATATTCGCGAGTTGCCTCAAACACTTAAAAAGCATCTCCTCCCTTGGAAGCTGCCGCCCACTGCTGAACTCAACCCCTTGCAGAAGCTCACCTACTTCGGGATCATTTTTATTCTGGTGCCGATCGTCGTTCTTTCAGGACTCGCGCTTTCACCATCGGTTGATGCGTGGGCTCACTGGCTGCCGCAGATCTTCGGCGGCAGACAATTCGCCCGCGTGTGGCACTTCGGCGGTATGATCGCGCTCATCGGTTTCTTCGGGGTGCACCTCACGATGGTTGCGCTCACGGGTCTTGTCAATAACTTGCGCTCGATGATCACGGGGTGGTTCGTCGTCAAGGAGAAGACGCTGTGAAGATGGATCGCCGCTCGTTCGTTGGCCTGGTTGCTATCGCGTCGCTCATGGGATGTGCTCGCATCGCGACCTCGCTCAATGAAAACGAAAAAGTTCGCCGGCTGCTCGCATCCCCGGAGCGGCTCAACTTAGCGCTGCTCGGCGCGGACCAACCGCACGCGCGCGAATACAACGCAAACGCTATTT
>DASZFB010000313.1:0-6037 GCA_035940275.1 Candidatus Eremiobacteraceae bacterium
CGGTGTCGTACATATTTGTCGTTGCGGCGCTCATCGCGATGCGCACGGAACCTGCGGAGGCTCGTAAGGACGCGCCTGTCAACTTCGTGCGACACGCACTTGACGGCGTGGCGTATGTTGCTCGGCACCCGCTTCTCTCCCGCCTTTTTGCGGGGCTCGTTATCTTCAGCATTTTCGGGTTCAACTATGTGCTGCTGATGCCGGTCGTCGCTAAACTTGAACTCCACCGAAATGCGGGGGCACTCGGTTTGCTGTTGAGCAGCCTCGGTGCCGGCGCGTTGCTCGGATCGCTCGCCCTTGCAGGGCGGGGAAAGAGCCGTTTCTCCTCGCTCACCCTGATGTCGTTTATTTTTCCGGCGTCGATCGTCGCCTTCGCGCTCGCGAAGAACCTTGCCGAGGCGGTCGTGCTCGTGGCCATTCTCGGCTTTGCAATGGTCCAATTCGTTGTTCGCTTCACAACGTTTTTGCAGCAGGAGACGAGCGACGCCATGCGCGGCCGGGTGCTTGGACTCTACAACATGCTGATCATGGGACTCTCGCCGCTCGGGGCATTGCAGGCTGGCGCGCTCGCCGAGCGCTTTGGTGCTTCTGCCGCACTGTGGATCGGCGGCGACATCTGCATTCTTGCTTCATTTTGGTTGTGGCTGACGAGTTCGTCGACCCGACGGCAGGTCGAAGTCCAGCCTACGCAAACGCTAGCGGCCAAGTAGATGAGCGATAAGAGCTTCGCAAAGGGAAAACCCGTCGTGGTGGTTGCCGAACCGCTCGCGCAGAGTGGTCTTGACGTTTTGCGCGACGGAGGACTCGAAGTGTGCGAGGCCGGCGGCCGTGAGGAGCTGGAAACTTTGGTCGCGGGCGCGCACGCGCTTATCGTGCGGAGCAAGACCAAAGTGACAGGGGCGCTCCTCGACGCAGCGCCTTCATTGCAGGTCGTGGGCCGCGCTGGGGTTGGCGTCGACACAATCGACGTCGACGCTGCTACTCGCGCGGGTATTGTTGTTCTCAATACGCCGGATGCGAGCACTTTGGCGACGGCCGAGCACACGATGACGTTGATGTTGGCCTTGTGCAGGCACGTTGCGGCCGGGCAGACGCGGATAAAGGAACGGCGCTGGAGCGCGCAAGGTCTCATGGGCGTGGAGCTCGCCGGCAAGACGCTTGGAGTCATCGGACTCGGCCGCATCGGAGCGGCGGTCGCGGCGCGAGGACGCGGCTTTGCCATGACTGTTCTTGGGCACGATGCGGTCGTGAGCGAGGCACGCGCGGAGAGCCTCGGCGTGAAACTTGTGCCTCTTGACGAGCTGCTCGCTCGTTCCGACTTTGTCACGTTGCATACGCCCCTTACGCCGCAAACGCAGGGACTCGTTGGCGAACGCGAGCTTGCGCTCATGAAGACCGGGGCGCGCATCCTCAATTGCGCACGCGGGGGTTTGATCGACGAAAGCGCGCTCCTTGCCGCGCTTGAGTCCGGACACATCGCGGGTGCGGCTCTTGACGTGATCGCCGACGAGCCGCCGAAGCATGATTCGCCGATCTGGACGTTGCTCGATCATCCGCATGTTGTGGCAACGCCACACCTCGGCGGATCGACGCGCGAGGCCCAAGAGCGCATCGCAGCCGATCTCTGCCGAGATGTCGTCGCAGTTCTGCGCGGGCGACCGCCGTCCGGCGCTGTCAATGCGCCGGTGAAGGCGCCGCCGGAGGTGCGACCCTTCGTGGAACTCGCCTACCGTTTGGGCACTGCTTTTCCGCAAGTCGCCGACGCCGAAAGTCTTTCCCACTTCGATATTGCATTGGAAGGCGACCTCGCAAGCTACGATGGGCTGCCTTTTACGGTCTCGTTTCTCGTTGGGCTTTTGCCTCATCTCACCGATGAGCGTGTCTCGGCGGTGAATGCGCAAGATATTGCACGTCGCATGGGCATGACGGTTGAAACGCTCGGGGGTCCTTGCGAGCGTGGGTTTGCCAAGGCACTTGCGGTACGTGGACAGCGCTCGTCGCTTGCGGGCACGATCGTGCACGGTGAGAAGCTGCGGTTGGTCGATATCGACGGGTTTGAAATAGATGTGTTACCGCAGGGGCACTTGCTGTTAACTCGCCATCACGATGTCCCCGGCATTGTCGGCAAGGTTGGCACCATCCTCGGTAAGGCACAGATTAATATTTCGACCATGCAAGTTGCACGTAGCGAGCGGGGTGACGCGATCATGCTGCTTGGAATCGATCGCGCGCCTGATGCGCCAATTCTCAAGAAGCTGCGCGAGATCGAGGATGTCGAGCGCGTCCAGAGCATTGAGTTGTGAGGTTAGTGCTCGTCCGTCACGGCGAGAGCACGTGGAACGCTGAAGGCCGCTACCAAGGTAGGCTCGATCCGCCTCTTTCGCAGCGCGGCCGAGCACAAGCCGAGGCGCTCGCCGCGCGGTTGAAGCGCGAGGAGCTCGCCGTACCCGAAGCACAGCGATTAGCTGTTATTGTTTCAAGCCCGCTCGTCCGAGCGCGCGATACCGCTGAGATCTGCGCTCAGGAACTCTCCCTTTCGGTTCGTGTCGACGAGCGGCTCACCGAGATCTCGCATGGTATGTGGGAGGGCAAGCTGCGCGAAGAGATCGCTAACAAGTGGCCCATAATGGTCGCCGCGTGGCAGGCTAGCCCGCACACCGTGCAATTTCCAGGTGGCGAAACGCTCGATGACGTGCGCTCGCGCTTCGAATCGTTTTTGAGAGATTTACGGGGCGATTCGGGAGCCCTCGCGGCGACGCACGACGTTATCGTGCGTATAGCTACACTGCTGGCTCAAGGAAAGGCCTTATCAGCTTTCAACGACGTGCGCGTCGATAATGCCGCTGTCAACGAGTTCTTGTGGAAAGACGGCAAGCTCCGCGCTATTCGCCTGAACGACACGGAGCATTTGGGCTCGCTGCGTAGCGACATTCTGACGCAAGCCTTATGAGGTTGATTAGAGCGCGGTAGCAACCACGTTTGATGCGACCATCCTTTCAATGCGGTCGAGGCCCTCGCGCAGCTTCTCCATCGAAGTCGCATACGAAATACGCACGTGTTCGGGCGAGCCAAAACTGCTGCCCGGAACGATGGCGACTCTTGCCTCATCGAGGATTGCGAGGCACAGCTCATCGGTCGTTTCAATCTTGCGCCCGCCAATGGTCTGACCCAGCAACTTCGTGATGTTCGGGAAAACATAGAAGGCGCCTGACGGTATGACCTCGAGCTCGAATCCAGGCATCGAGCGCAAGCGTTCCACCGCGAAGCGGCGTCGCTTATCGAATTCCTCGCGCATAGTATTGATGAAGCTTCGATCGCCCTTGAGACCAGCGAGCGCTGCCTTTTGGGTAATTGACGAAGGTCCTGAGGTCGAGTGACTCTGGAGCTCAGTCATCGCCTTGGCAAGCGGCTTGGGTGACGCGGTGTAGCCCAACCGCCAGCCGGTCATCGCATAGGCCTTCGAAAAGCCGTTCACAGTTACCGTTCGCTCGCGCACTTGCGGTCCGAGCGTCGCCATACAAACAACTTCCTTGCCATCGTAGCTGAGGCGCTCGTAGATCTCATCACTGATGATGACGAGGTTATGCCGCACTGCGATATCGGCGATAGCGCGGAGCTTGTCGGGCGAATAAACGACACCGGTGGGATTGCTCGGGTTGTTGAGGTTGATGGCTTTCGTTTTCTTGGTCAACGCGCGCTCGATCATCTCGGGCGTCAGCTCGAACTCCGTCGATGCGTCAGTTTTGATGATAACGGGCGTGCCGCCTGAAATCTTTACCATCTCGGGATAGCTCACCCAATACGGCGCTTGGATGATAACCTCGTCGCCGGGGTCGAGGAGCACCATAAAAATGTTGAACAACGAATGCTTCGCACCGTTGGAGACGACGATCTCGTCTGCCGTATAGTCCAGGCCGTTTTCCCGGCGCAGCTTATCGGCGATGGCTTCACGCAATTCCACAATGCCTGCGGCAGCCGTGTACTTGGTGAAACCTTGATCGATGGCGGCCCGGCCACCGGCCTTTGCGGTCTCCGGCGTGTCGAAGTCCGGCTCGCCGACGCTTAAATTGATAACGTCGACGCCCTCGGCAATAAGCTTCTTGGCGCGGCCATCAATAGCCATCGTCGGCGAGGGAGAAAGATTCTTCGCGCGATTGTTCAGCATGATGTGAGATTAGGGACGCGCGATATTCGTCCTTCAGATTGGAGGGAGAGGTTCTCCGAAACGATAGATCGCGCTCCGCACTGTGTCGCCGTTGAGACGCACGATGCGCACGCCGGCCGGACGCTCGTCCTTGCCGAAGCGCGGCGAGTTTGGTTTAAATTGGAAGAATGTGGATGGGGCGCTCAAATACTGTGCTCCGTCGCGATTGGTTTCAAAAACTTGGTGAACGTGTCCGAAAAGCACAGCACGCACCTGCGTCGACGTATCGAGGATCGCGCTGAGCGCATTCGCGTCGGCGATTGTCATCGGATCCAGCCAGGCCGACCCGACCGGTATCGGGTTGTGGTGGACAATAATGATTGTCGGTGTCCGTGGTTCCGCTGCGAGCGTCGCGCGCAGCCATGCTCGTTGGGCGTCGCCCAGCGCGCCGCCGTCTTCCCCTGGAACCGAGCTGTCCAGCAGAATAAAGCGCCATCCATGCGCGTCAAAACTCTGGGTGAGCTTCTCCTTGGGCGGCAGCTCTTTGCCACAGAGTATCCTCGAGAGGATCTGCGGGTCGTCATGGTTCCCAGGGACATAGAAGACCGGCACGCCGAGGTGGCCGATTTTCTGCCCAAGGCGCTCGTAGGATGCGATAGATCCATCACTCGAGCAATCACCGCTGACGATGATGAAGGCGGGACGGCCATCGAGTTTGTTCAGCTCTTCGAGGGCGCGGTCCAGCATTGGCTCGGGCGCAACCTCCCACAGTTTTGCTGTCGGGTCTTCGAAGAGATGAGTGTCCGAGATCTGGATAAAGAAAGGCTCACGAACCAATGCTACGCTATTCTCTCCTTCACACCACGCTGTGTACATTGCGACGGTATGACTAGCCGCGCGTCAAAACCGAAACGTTTTTCTGTGGTCAACATGGCCAAATTTGGCCGATGTGATGCCAGATACCCGCAAGCGCCACACGGACACAGTGGCCGCGGTCATATGACAGACGTTAGAAGCTCGTGCCGTACGCGATTTGCGGACGGAAGGACCAATAGTTGGCGGCGACACCGTTGTCAGCAAGCGTCATTGACGAGGCGGTGTAGAAGCTGAATGCCTCTTCGACCCCAATTGTCATCCCGCGATGGCCGAACGGCAAGATCTGCACACCCCCAGAGAACGCAATGAGATCATTGTAATAATAGCGCTGGGTGTCTTGAGAACCCGAGACCCTTATAAAGGCTTGCACCGGATATTTTCGTGAGCCAAATTCACGCCCACGCGTCGCCTCGAAATTGAGCAGCGCATTTTGGTAGCGACTGTAATAGGTGAAGTCCCCAAAAAACACTCCATAGAAGCGGCTCTTGCCCTCGGGCGGATCGTTCCAACCCCGATAATAGTCCACTCCTCCACGAACGTCGAAATGCGAAGAGGTCGGCAAGCTCTGGTTTACCGGCCCAAAATCAAAGGAAGAGCCCACTTGGGCGAAGGCGCGTAGGCCGCTCTCAGACAGAAATTGCATTCCGCCCGCCACTAAGCCGTAGTTGTCGTTGAGCGTTTGCGGCAGAATGCCGCCGGTTGTCTGCGTGTCGCGCTGCAGCAGCAGCTCGCCGAACGGGCGAATGGGCGTGGGCGGCCCGAATGGCTTGGTAAAGTCGACCGAGTAAAACGTGTCCTGGAAGAACGAGTCGTGCAGCGCATCTGCGTAGAGAAAACCGGCATCGTCGGCACGCGCCGGCACACACCAGACGGCTGATGCCAGGACCACGGCCAGGCCCATGAGCGAGGATTTCATCGCGAGGCGGTCTCCGAGGTTGATCAGACCGACGACCTTCATTTATATAAACTCGGCATATAGTCCGGTATGAAGCGATTCGTCTGCCCGTCCTGAGAATA
>DASZFB010000314.1:0-4135 GCA_035940275.1 Candidatus Eremiobacteraceae bacterium
CCGGCGCAGACGTTAACCCGTACCATATCAACAGGCAAGTCGCCGCGGGCATTGTTGACGAACGAGACAAGCTTACCAAATTTATGGCCGCGGAAAAGGACCTTTCCGCAGCGGTAGAACACGAGCGTCAGCTGCGCGAAGGCCAAGCCGGGCTGCTGATGTCGGTGCTTGTGATCTTCCTCGTGCTGACGTCGCTGTCGGTCGCCGGTATCGCGTTTTATGTTGCAAAGCGCAATGTCGAGACCGTCAGCAGAGCAGCTCGCGAGCTGTCCGCCGTGTCGGCGTCGATCGCCTCGGGTGATTTCACCAGTCGTGTCGACCTCAAGACCGAAGACGAGCTTGAGACCTTGGGTGTCGCGCTCAACAGCATGGTCGAAAAGCTCGGATTGTCACTCCAGCAAGTGCAGAGCACGGTCAACGAATCTACTGTCGCCGTCATGCAGATTGCTACGACGGCGCAAGAGCAAGAGCGCATGACCACGCAGCAATCGGTGGCGATGAGCGAGATCTCACAGACGATCCAAGAGCTCAACTCGTCGTCGCAAAACACGGCGTCGCAAGCAGAAACCATCTCGGCCAAGTCGCTCGAAAGCGCAGACATTGCGCGGCGAGGCCGGGCCGACGTGGAGACGAACGTCTCCATGATGCTTGCGCTGCGTGACCGATTCCGCCAAACGAGCGATCGCATCGCGCACTTGTCGGAGCAAATCGCGCAGATCAGCACGATTACGCGCACGGTCGCCGATTTTGCGGCACAAACGAACCTCCTCGCGCTCAATGCGGCGGTCGAGGCTGCGCGCGCCGGAGAGCAAGGGCGCGGTTTCGCGGTCGTTGCTGCGGAAATCCGCAAGCTCGCGGATCAAAGCAAGACCGCCACCGAGCGAATCGACGCGCTCACGCGCGAGGTTCAACGTGCGTCTGACGAGTCGGTCATGGCCATGATCGAAGGCAGCCGCAACGTTGACGAGAACGCGAGCCACGCCGCGCAGACCGGTCAAGCAATTGCAGAGATCATTGAGACGTTGCAGCATACGGTTGAGTCGATGCAAGAGATCGCGCTTGCGGCGAAGCAACAGTCGCACAGCATCGAGCAGGTCACGCAAAGTATCACGGGCGTCAACGCGGCCATGCGCGACACCGTGTCGGCGACCAGTCAAACTCAAGAGGCGACGCAGCGGCTCAACGATCTGGCGCTCGGCCTCAAACACATGGTGGCGGCGTACCGGATCTAGGATCGGCGCTCTAATATGGATGCGACGCCTGCGGAACTCGCAGAGCTCAAGAATGTCTTCAAGGCCGAGTGCGAAGAGCACCTGACGGCCTTAGACACCTTGCTGCTCAAATTAGAGCAGGCTCCGGAGAATGCGCTCGCCCTCCAGGAGACTTTTCGCCGCGTCCATAGCATCAAGGGCGCTGCACGCATGGTCGGATACGTCGGACTTGAAGCAGTCGCCCACGCCATGGAGACGATGCTCGCCGGCACCCGCGATGGTCGCCAAAGCTTGACCGGACCTCTCATCGCAGCGCTGTTTGAAGGCGCCGATGCAATGGGCGACCTCGTTCGGACAGATACCGGACGAAGCGAGGGCGAGCAGCGGGTTCGCAACGCGCTCGAACGCATTCTCTTGCTGAGCGGTGATTCGCAGGAAACGATCAAGCCCCCAGACAGAAACGTTGCCACTCCCCGCGGTGAAGGGGCATCCGGCTACGGTCAGGACGTCGTTCGCGTCAGCACCCAGAAAGTCGACGGCCTCCTCGCCTATCCGGGCGAGCTGTTGCGCGAGCTCTCGGCCGAGGAGCGCGAATTCAAAGAACTCTTTTCGGTCATTGACACGTTCTTAGAGGCTGCCAACAATACGCGCTCCCACCCGGACGAGCTTCGCCGCCAGGCATCACTCGAACGCCTTGCGTCGCTCGTCGCCAAGCGCCGAGAGCAATTGCATTCGCTCATGACGGGACTGACCGAGCGCAATCTGCGGCGCGCACGAGCACTTGAAGAGTTGCGCTTTGGTTTGGCAAGCCTCGGTATGCTTCCGGTGCAGACGATTCTCACCGGCATGCCGCGCCTAGCACGCGACACCGCGCTCGAACAAGGAAAGCGCGTCGAACTGCGCATTGTCGGTGCAGAGGTCGAGATCGGCAAGAGCGTCCTCGACAAATTGATGGAGCCCATCATTCAACTCGTCAAGAACGCCATCGCGCACGGGATCGAAACGCCGGAACGCCGTATGGCGCGCGGGAAAAAACCGGTTGGCACGGTCACGATCAGCGTGCACACCGGCACCGCAAGTGCAACCATCGCGATACAAGACGATGGTGAGGGCATTGATCTCGCACGCATCCGCGACATCGTTGTTGGAAACGGTTATGCAACCGAGGCTGAAGTTGCCGTGATGCCCGAGAGCAAACTCGTTAGCTATCTTTTCAAACCGGGATTTTCGACCAGCGAACAGGCCGATTCAATTGCCGGGCGCGGCGTTGGCCTCGACATCGTCGCCGAGCGCATCACGCAACTGCGCGGCAGCTACCGCGTCGAGAACGAAGCGGGTCGCGGTTTTGGATTCTTCTTGACAGTGCCCGTCAACTTGCTGTGGTCGTCGGTGCTGGCAGTCCGCGCGGGCTCGTACGAAGCGTGCCTGAGACTGAGCGATATCCGCGAAGCCACGGTGCTGCGCTCGAGCGACGTCGTCCACATCGATAACCACCTGTGCGCAACGGTCGGCGGCGAGGCGATCCCACTTCTGCCGCTCGCGTTCATCGGCGGTGGTGATGCCGAGATTATTTTTGGGATTGGCGGCGAGATCACCGTCATCATCGTCGAGTACGGCGACCGGCGTGCCGCGTTTGTCGTCGACGCGCTGGACGGTGTTTCGGAAGTCATCGTCAAGGCGCTGCCGAAGCCTTTGAGCCAGATTCCGGGGATCGCGGGCTACTCGGTTCTGGGATCTGGCGATCCAGTCTGCGTGCTCGACGGTCAGTTCCTCGTCGAAACGGCATACGAATACAGCGGCGCCGGTCACGTGCGTCACGTCCAACCGACCGCGAAACGGTCGCTGCTCATCGTCGAGGATTCCATGACGACGCGCACCCTGCTGCGTAACATCATGATCAGCGCCGGCTATGACGTTGAAACCGCAATCGACGGCGCAGATGGATGGGCAAAGGTCCAGCAGCGGAGTTTTGACTGCGTGGTGAGCGACATCGAAATGCCGAACATGAACGGCTGGGATCTGTGCATGCGCGTCAAGCGCGAATCACGTTTTGCCGACCTCCCGTTCGTACTGATTACCTCGCTCTCCAAAGACGAAGAGCGCCGGCGCGGTCTCGAACTTGGCGCCGATGCCTACATGGTCAAGGGGCTTTTTAATGAACAAGAGCTGCTCGACACGGTTGAAAGGCTCATCGCTTGACGAAAGCTCGTTGGGCTCGCGTGCTCATCGTCGAGGATTCTCCAGCAGCGGCGCGCCTGCTCGTTGACGGCATTAGCCGCGATCAACGACTTGCAGTTGCGGGCGTCGCGTTGACTGCCGGCGAGGCAGTAACGCTCGCCGAACAACTTCGTCCTGACGTCATTACCGTCGACTTGAGTCTGCCGGACGAAACAGGTCTCGATGTCGTCTTGCGTGTCCTGCGTTCGTCGTACGTGCCCATCATCGTCGTGAGCTCTGAGCCAAACGAAGGCGGCTCAGGTCCGGCCTTTCGCGCGTTGTTAGCCGGCGCCGCCGACATCGTGCCGAAGCCAGGGGGCGACGCGGCCAGCTTGCGGGCATTTTTTGACGACCTCAACGAACGTATTGTATCGCTTGCAAAGGCGCAGGCAGTGCCCACGCACCGGCCCACGCCGTTGAAACCCATGAAAAGCCGTGCTGCGACAAATGGCGCGAGCATCGAATGTGTTGTCGTCGGCGCTTCCACCGGTGGACCGACCGCCCTAGTCGAATTTCTCAACGGACTTGGCGCGGAGTTTCCGGCTCCAATCGTCATCGTGCAGCATATCGCTGCGCCGTTCATCGAGGGCCTCGTGCGGTGGCTCGACAAGGAAACGCCGCTTCGCGTGATCCTGGCTGAAAACGGTATGGTCCCCGCGCGAAGCCGCGTCTATCTCGCGCCGTCGGGCGCCGATCTCGTCTTCGAT
>DASZFB010000315.1:0-5754 GCA_035940275.1 Candidatus Eremiobacteraceae bacterium
AGTCCGCAAAGTAGCGGCGCGCATCTCCAGGTCCGGGCGATGCTTCCGGATGGAACTGAACTGACGAGATTGGAAGCTTCGTGTGCCGCAATCCCTCATTTGTGCCGTCGTTGAGGTTGATGAGTGTCTGCTCGACGTCCGGCGGCAGTGTATCGGCATTCACTGCATATCCGTGGTTTTGTGCTGTGATGATCACCGAACCCGTTGCGCAATCCTGAACGGGCTGATTGCCGCCTCGATGGCCGTACTTGAGCTTGAAGGTTTTGGCGCCAAGTGCTTCTGCCAGCAGCTGGTGACCGAGACAAATGCCGAACATCGGCAGCTTGCCATACTCAACGGCGTGCCGCAGCGTCTCAACCACGCTTCCAAGTTCGGCCGGGTCTCCCGGGCCGTTGCTAATCACAAGACCGTCCGCATGCAACTCAAGCAGTTGCTCGAAAGGCGTGTCGTAGGGAACCTCGACCACCTCTGCGCCTTCTTGCTCGAGACTTTCAACGATATGCTCTTTCGTACCGCAATCGAGTAGCGCAATCCGCACAGGTCCCTCACCCCGTTCTTCTTCCTCACGCACTGAAACAGAAGCAACGAGTTCGGGGGTGCCGAGTGGCTGGCGCAGATAGTCTTCTAATGAAGCGCGAGCATTCAAGATTGCATTGTCGCCCACAGCGAGGACCGAGCGCATCGTACCCGCTTCGCGCAGACGCGTGACGAGCGCGCGCGTGTCGATTCCTTCGATGGCTCGTACGTTGCTGTGCTCGAGCCATTCGGGGACGCTTCCTCCGCTGCGGTAGTGACTGGGATGACGGGTGACGCGCCGAAAAACTGCACCGGCAGCGCAGATCGTCTTATGTTGGCGCACCCTGGGGTCGATGCCGTAGTTGCCGATCAGTGGGTAGCAGAACGCGAGAATCTGTCCGGCATAGGACGGGTCGGTGAGCGCTTCCTCATAACCTGTCATGCCGGTGTAGAACACGGCTTCGCCCCACGATGTGCCGTCGGGTCCGATGCCGAGGCCCTCGTAAGATGCACTGTCCGCGAGTAGCAACACGGCGCGCCGGTCGCTCACATGGACCTCTCTTGGCTTGTCGCAGGATGTGTAGCGGTCGACTTTATGTCGACCGGAGGATGTGTAGCGGTCGACCTTGTGTCGACCGTCTGCGACGTTGCCGGCTGCACGATGCCTTCACGCATCAACACCGATCCGCCGACTACAGTGAGTGCAGGCTTCACATTGAATGTCAATCCGGCGAACGGCGTCGTGTGACCCTTGGACAGGAAGCGCTTCGGATCAACCGTCCATGGGCGCTGCAAATACAGGCCGGTGATGTCGGCAGGCGCACCAGGCTCGAGCGTACCACCCGGAACGCCGAGCAAGGCGGCGGGATTGGCGGAAAAGTTCTTGATCATGGTCGCCAGTTCGACGTTTTGCAATGCGTGGAACGTTGCGCCGACCGCGATCTCGAGGCCGGTGAACCCGACGCACGCGTGCGAGAGCGGTGGTTCCTTTTCGCTCTCGGTATGCGGGGCGTGGTCGCAAGCGAATATCGTGATGAGTCCTTCGGAAACCGCGGCGCGCAGGGCGGCAGTGTCGGCGGCGGTTCGCAGCGGCGGGTTGACTCGGAAGCGCGCCTCAAATCCCGCGAGCATCTCTTCAGTGCACTGCAGGTGATGGGGCGTCACTTCGGCTGTGACGCGGATGCCTGCAGCGCGTGCCCAGCGGAGGAGTTCCACCGTCTGTGCGCTGCTGACGTGGCAAAGATGCCAAGCTTTGCCGGTTGCCTGGGCGATCATGATGTCGCGTGCGGCAATTGCGGCCTCGGACACAGCGGGCGCTGCGACGATCCCGAGCAAGCTGCTCGTTTCGCCCTCATTCATGAGGCCGCCGTCAAAACTCGGATCGTCGCAGTGAGAAAGAAATGGTTGCGGCAAATCCAGTACGTAGCGTGCCGCGTTGTAGAGTGTCTTCAGCGACCACGTCGCGGCACCGTCGTCGGAAAACGCAACCGCACCCGCGGCAGCCATGCCGCGCAGTGGTGCGATCTCTCCTCCGGCGCGGTCGATTGTGATTGCGCCGATAGGGTAGCAGTGCGGACCGTGCAATCGCGCCGCATCGGCGCGTAGCGACTCGATCCTCTCGGGATTATCGAGCGCTGGGCGCGTGTTCGGCATCGCGGCAACCGCAGTGAACCCACCCGCTGCGGCCGCGGCGAGTCCCGTCTCTAATGTTTCCTTGTTTGCATCGCCTGGCGTGCGCAAATGAACGTGCGGGTCGATGAATCCCGGGCACAGGACCATACCCGCGCAGTCGATGCGCTCGCTGTCGGCATCGGTCGCCGCGGGCGCACCTTCGAGCAGCGCCGCGACAACGCCGCGCCGCACCACGATCGTGCGAATCGCGTCAAGACCGAGCTTGGGATCGACGACACGTGCCCCTACAAAATCGCGGTTGCCGCGCGGGTCGTGATTCGAGCCGGTCATGCCACGCGCTCCCGTGTCGGCGATCCGAGACTGCGCTCCAACACCGCCATGCGAATGAACACCCCGTTTTCGACCTGTCGCTCGATGCGGCTGCGTTCGCTGCGCACGAGCGAGCCATCGATCTCGACATCGCGATTGACGGGCCCAGGATGCATGATGATGCAGTGCGGCTTGAGAGCTGCAGCTCGCGCTAGGGTGAGACCGTAGGACCGTGCGAGGTCCTGATACGGCGGCATGTCGCTGCCCGCCGCCCGCTCTTTTTGGATGCGCAATAACATCAGAGCATCAGCAGAGGGGAGCACCGCGTCCATGTCGGCGCTGACATGTGTAAAGCCCCAGCCAGGTGCGCTCGGAGGCAGCAAGAGCGGAGGGCCGCACAGTACGACTGACGCCCCGAGCAGCCATGCGGCTCGGCCGCTTGAACGCGCAACGCGACTATGGGCGATGTCGCCACAGATGACGAGTTTTCGGCCTTTGAGGTCGCCGAATTCTTCCACTAAGGTCATGGCGTCAAGCAAACCTTGCGTGGGATGCGCGTGAGCGCCGTCGCCCGCATTGAGGATGACGCCGTCGAAGTGGCGCGCGAGGGCGTGCGGGAACCCGGCTTCAGCCTGGCGCACGACGATCGCGTCTGCGCCGATCGCGCGAACGGTACGCATTGTATCTTCGAGCGACTCGCCTTTGAGGAGCGACGAGTCTTCCGTACGAAAATCAATCCAGGTCGCGCCCAAACGCGAGGCGGCGACGGCAAATGAGGTTGTGGTGCGCGTGCTGGCTTCGAAGAACATTCCGAGCACGATCTTGCCGCGCAAACGGATATTTTCATTTGGCAGCCCCGCCTTGAACTGCCGGGCGCGCGTAATCAACGCCTCGATGAACGGCCGATCTGCGTCATCGAGGTCGAGGAGGTCTTTCGTCTTCGTCACGTTCGCTCGTATATGGTGACGCGGTCGGTGTCGCCTTGCTCGCGACCCAAATGCACTTCTACATGCTCGGAGCGCGAGGTCGGGACGAAACGGCCGACATAATCGGCTTGAATGGGTAGTTCGCGTAAGCCGCGATCGACGAGCACGCAGAGCCGCGCCACGTTCGGGCGTCCGAGATCTGTGATCGCGTCGAGCGCCGAGCGGACAGTGCGCCCAGTGTAAAGCACATCGTCGATGATGACGACCTCTTTACCTGAGAGGTCGACCGAGATCTGACTGTCGGGCATCTCGCGAGCCGCATCGTCGTCGCGGTAGATGGTAATGTTGAGGAAGCCGATGGGCAAAGCTACGCCGCTGCGCTTCTTGATTTCGGCGTGGATGCGCCGCGCGAAATTCTCGCCGCCCTTGCGGATGCCGATCAAGACGAGGCCGTCCGTCGCGCCGTTTGGCTCGATGATCGATTGCGCGAGCCGCTCGATCGTGCGCTGCAATGCGGCAGAGGAAAGAACGACCCTCTTCTCTTTCAGGGTCGGCGCATGCGCTTGTGCCAAGGTGGGGTCCAGCCCTTTCCCGCTTCTATAATGAATCGAGGCGTTCGGAACTCATCGCGAGGTGTGCTCGCAGTTCGCGGAGCCGGGATTCTTCTTTCTGTACGACCTCCGGAGGCGCCTTCTCATGGAAGCCCTTGGAAGCGAGCTTACGCTCGAGTACCTCAATGTCGGCGCGTGTCTTCTCGACCTCTTTGCGCAGCGCGCTTCGCTCCTTCTCAATGAAGGCTGAGTCCACCGGAAGCAACACCTCGACTGGCCCCATACGACGCGAAAGCGCATGTTGCGGTCTCCCATCGTCCCCCGCGATCGGGATAATAGCACTGGCGCGAGCCATAGTACGTACGACTCCGTTTTCTTTTTGGAGAAGGTCCAAGAGCGCCGCGTCAGCTCCGGCGACGTGTACGTCACTGAGATCGCGATACTTCAGTTGAGGGATTGCCCGCAGATCGCGGACTGTCTTGGAAAACTCGAGTACTTTGTTCATATCGTCGCGCGCCGTCCGGTCAACCTTAGCGGTCGCGGTCGTCGGCCACGCGGACTTCTCAATGCGTTCCCCTTCGTGCGGAAGATGCTGCCAAAGCTCCTCGCTGAGGAAGGGCATGATCGGGTGCAGCAGCTGCAACGCTGTGGAAAGAGTGCGATTGAGGATGGCCGCTCGGGTTGGCGCCTTGTCCTTAGCAATCTCGATGTAGACGTCGCAGAGCTGATTCCAAATAAACGAATACATAGACTGCGACCACTCGGAGAGATCGTACACGCTCGCTGCATGGTCGACGCTGTCGATCGCGAGCGCGAGAGCATCCATGATCCATCGATCCGCTAGCGTCCATTGTTCCGGAGGCGGCAACGGAAGAGGGCCACGAGTCTCTTGCAATTCGGGGAATGTTTGCAACGCGAAACGCACCGCTTGCCACACCTTGTTGCCGAACTTGCGGGCGTCGTCGCAGCGCGCGATCGAGAAGCGCACATCTTGGCCCGCGTGCATTTGACTGACGATGCCAAAGCGCGTGGCATCCGCGCCGTATTCTGTGACGAGCTCCATCGGATCGAGCGAATTGCCAAGCGACTTGCTCATCTTTCGGCCTTGCTCGTCCATAATGAGCGGGGTGATGAACACTTGGGGAAATGGCTCCTTGCCCATGAAATGCAAGCCCATCATCATCATGCGAGCAACCCACAAAAAGATGATCTCGCGGCTCGTTATCATGAGCTGAGTCGGATACCACACCTTAAGTTCTGGGGTCTGTTCGGGCCAACCGAGAATAGAAAACGGCCAAAGCGCGCTCGAGAACCACGTGTCGAGGGTGTCCGGTGCCTGCGTGAGTTCTGTGTTGCCGCATGTCTCACACTTGCTGGGTGCGGTCTCGGCAACGTTGACATGGCCGTTTGCGCAGTACCAGACGGGCATGCGGTGGCCGAGCCAGATTTGACGCGATATGCACCAGTCGCGTATGCGCTCGAGCCAGTCCTCATATGTACGTTGATAGCGCTCGGGCGTAAAGTGCAGCCGGCCGCTTCGCGATGCCTCGAGCGCGGGCGCCGCCAGCGTTTTCATCTTGACGAACCACTGGAGTGAGAGGAGCGGCTCGACGACCGTGTCGCAGCGATAGCATGTCCCCTGCGCAACCGTGTATGGTTCTTCTTTCACGAGAGCGCCACGCTCACGCAGCAACGCGACAGCGAGTTCGCGCGCCTTGAAGCGGTCCAGACCCGCGAATTGCGGTTCGACGTCATCCGTCATCTTAGCGTCGAGGCCGATGACTGATTTTGATTCCAAGCCGTGTCGCTCGCCGATTTCT
>DASZFB010000316.1:0-4625 GCA_035940275.1 Candidatus Eremiobacteraceae bacterium
CTGTTTACGTATGTTGTGACGGTCTGCGATGAAGCGAGCGGCGAGCGATGCCCCGTTTTTCCGGGAGTAGCCCACCGGCTTCATTGGAGCTTTGCCTACCCCGCGGGCTTTGGAGGAGATTGGAGCGAGAAGCTCGCGCGAACGAGAGTCGTTCGCGACGAAATCCGAGCCAAGGTTGAGGAGTTCTGTGCGGCTATTTGCCCGACCGTCTCGCAGCAAGCGCAGAAATGAGCCCGATCCATGCGCGACGTTCGCGCACCGGGTTCACGAGAGGGCGCAGCCTCACGATCCAGCTCCGCAGGCGGCGTAAGAAGCTAGGTTGTTCCACCGCGCGCCGCATGAGTTTCGCGAGTGCCTTGGTATCGCGCACAGGGAAGAAACCGGGATAACGCGCGCCAAGTATGCCGATGTTGCCTGGTATGTGTGATGCGAAGATCGGCACGCCGCATGCAATGGCCTCGCACACAACATTCGCACCTCCTTCCATGATCGACGATATGACCATGGCATCGCTCGAACACAGCAATCGACGCGCCGCGTAGGCAGAAAGTTCGCCACGCCACCGATATCGCGCATTTCGGCGCATTTCTCGTCGCGCCGCTGCCGCATACCGAGGCGCAAGAGCGCGGCCGGCCTGATCCACGCAAACCTTCATTCCCTTCGGCAGCGATTTTGCCGCACGCGCGGCGCGAAACGGATCCTTTTCCGCGCGTAGATGTCCGATGACGCACACTCGCAGGTCAGCCTTCTCTTTTTTACGGCGTCGAGAAGGTTGCGTAAACGCGGGAGCAGATTGCACGATACTCTGACCTTTGCGGCGTATGCGCTGCGGGATACGCTGCAATCCGAGCGGTTGAAGCGTCACGACTGCCGTTGCGGCCGACAATGCGCGGCGTGCCGCGGCGCTGCGGGGCAAGTCTCGATAGAGATCCGTGCCGGTCAGCACCACCACAATTGCTCGATCGGGATGCTGCCGACGGAACGCAAGGACTGCGGCTGCACTCTTGCGCGCGTGCAGCGCAACCAGCACGTCAACGTTTTCACCCCGATAGTCACCCGCCAGGAACACCTTCCATCGAGCCGAACGAAAAAAGGAAGCGTAACGCTGCGCTGTTACCGCATTGCCTGACGTTGAGGAAAGCAACGCCGGCGTCACAATAAGGATCCTCAGGCGCTCGGGCGAAGGGGTCGCGGTGCTCAAATCATTAACCCTCGAAGATATCCTTCCACTTCTACGTGATGCGCGCGCGCGCACGCTTGCCTACACGTACGACTTAAGCGACGCGCAACTGCACGTGCCACTCCTGGACACCATCAATCCATTCCTGTGGGAGCTCGGTCATATCGCCTATTTCGGCGAGTTTTGGACGTTGCGCAACCTCTACGGCCGGACTCCAATTATCGCGCGGGCAGACCAGCTCTACGATTCCGCCAAGATTCCACATGACGACCGTTGGACATTACCACTGCCATCCCGCGCTGAGACTCTCGCGTTCATGACGCAAGAGCTTGACGCCGTGGTGCAGGCGGCACAGGCGAATGAAGCTACGCAAAAAGACACGTCCTACTTTCACCGGCTCGCGCTCTACCATGAAGACATGCACGGTGAAGCGTTTATCTATACGCGCCAAACGTTGGGATACGAGCAGCCCACCTCGACGAAACTGGTGCAGCAGCCTTCCGCTGGACCCCTGACCGGCGACGCGCACATTCCCGCCCGCACCTACACCATTGGAGCGAAACCGGAAGACGGATTCGTCTTCGACAATGAAAAGTGGGCGCACAGCGTTAACGTCGATAACTTCGAAATTGCGCGCGCCCCGGTAACCAACATCGAGTACGAAGCATTCATCGCTGATGGCGGATACAATCGCCACGAATTGTGGTCGGATGAGGGCTGGGTATGGCGTCAAGCCTCAGCCGTCGAGCATCCCGTTTATTGGCGCCGGTCGCCGGACGCGGGTTCGCCGTGGGAACGCCGGCACTTCAATCGCTGGATTGCAGTTCAACCTCACGAGCCGGTCTGTCATGTGTGCTGGCATGAAGCCCAAGCCTATTGCACATGGGCCGGCCGTCGGCTGCCAACTGAAGCGGAATGGGAAGTCGCAGCTACCGGCGGCGAGCGCAAACGTTACCCGTGGGGAGATGGTCCTTCTCCCCTCGAGCGTGCGAACATTGACGCGACGGTCGGCAACGTTGTCGACGTCGCGGCATATCCCGAAGGCGAGAGTCCGTTCGGCTGCCGCCAAATGATCGGCAATGTCTGGGAGTGGACCGCAACGCCGTTCGAACCTTACGCGGGCTTCTCGCCCGATCCATATAAGGAATACTCAGAGCCCTGGTTCGGCACGCACATGGTGTTACGTGGCGGTGCTTGGTCGACGCGCGCACGACTCATCACGACGCGCTGGCGCAATTTCTATCGGCCTGCGCGAACCGACATCATCACGGGCTTCCGCACGTGTAAGGCTCGCTAGTTGCTACTCGACTTAGGGCATCAGCGTGGGCGCGATCGGATCTTTCGTGTAATCGATCCACCGGCTGTCGCCAAACCACTCCCATGCAATGGTTGAATAGGGTACGGTGCCGAAGGACAGGAGCTTGTCGTGAAACGATCCGAGACTGAAATGTGCGCCTTCACTGTCCTGCGCCTGCGCTAACAGCATCTCGATCTGCGACTTGCCGGTAAGATAATCGATTGCTTGACCTGGTCCCATCGCGAAGCGCGTGCCCTCGCCATACGCGGTCGCTTGATCGATGCCCGCATTGTGCGCAAAAAATGCAATCGCCTGAGGTAACGTCATCTCGCCGGTTGCCAAGCCAACGTCGACCATAACGCGCGTCGCTCGATGCCGCATAAGATGGATCACGGCAGTCCGCGCAGCCGGATCGTCGACGTACAGGCCTGTACGCATGAGCATCTCTTCGCCGTAGAACGCCCAGCCTTCTGAGAAGACACCGTCTGCATGCACCTTGCGGATATAATCCTGGTTCTTGTATGCGATAGAAAACTGGAGGAAGTGACCCGGGATGCCTTCGTGGGCTAAAACAGGCAGTACGGTCTGCCTGGCCTGCGCGGCGAAGAAGCTCGTATTGCTCGGATCGTAGTTCGGTACGAAATAAAAGCCTGTCTGATCGCGATCGAATGTCCCAGGTGGATTCATGAAGCCGCCCGGGTTGATGGGCGCGAGCGCTTTGGGCAACTCGACGATACGGAAGTGGCCAATGTATGGCGGAATCGTCAGGAGATGATGGCTTTGGACGAAGGCAACGACCTTTGCCGTTTGGCTTTCGTAATACTGGAGGAAAGCCGTTTTACTTGTAAACGCCGGCTGGTGGTGGACGGGGCCTGTCTCGTACGCTTCGCGATCGCGTTCCCATGCGGCGAGGGCGCGATCGCGAGCGAGTTCAAAGCGAGCCATTTGGACTAAGTGATCCGAATCCCACGGCAGCAACAGCACTCGGCGTAACATCCAATCGTACTGCTGTTTTCCGACCGCAAAGCCGCCGCTATGCCAGCCCTTCAGGTGGGCATCGACCCACCGCTTGTAGTCATGCAGCGCCGCTAATGCCTGATCCCGCGCAGCATACAACTGCGTTTTCTCCGATGTCGATAGCCCAGCCGTCAGATCTTGCAGGCTCTCGGTGAAGAGCGGATCCGCGCCGGCAATCTCTTCTGATGCGACCTGCCCGAATTCGCGAACCGGTTCTGTGAGATTGCGCTCTCCCTGCGCAAGAACCCGCGCGCATTGGTGCATCCGCGACGCCGCGTCATGTGCTCGCACAACACTCGACGCGAATTGCTTTGGCAGCAGAACGAAGATACCGTTGGTGCACTCCTCTTCGTAAACCGTCGGATTTCGCTGTAACGGTCGCAGGTACGTACGCTGCCAGTAATCGCCCTCCACGTCGGAGCGCAGTAAGAGGTAGTTCACTTGATCGTGCACTGACGTTCCACCGGGCGCGAGCGCGGCAAGCTCGTCGCGAAATCCTCGCAAGCCTGCGCCGTATGCCCGATCGGCCGCGGCGGAATAGTCGGCAAGCTGGTCATCTGCTGTGTGAAGTCCATTGCTCGTCGCCGAGATGGGACTCGCATTCCATGTAAAGGTATAATAACGCCGAGCCAGCGACTCGACGGCCGCGGCACGGCTTGGAACCGTCGCCCCAAGGCTGGGCGCTGACGTCAAGATGAAACCGGCCATAAGTAAAGCGAACGCCGGACCAAGAACAGTTCGGGTATTCATGCGGTAAACTTCTATGGGTTTGTGAGCTTCCCCGTCAACGGCGCAGGGTTAAGGCTATCACCATAAAATATGCGCGGCAAGAGTTGGGGGGAACCAAACCATGAGATATCTATCGCTCGTGATGCTTCTGGCATTTCTCGTGAGTATTGGGTTGAGCGCGACCGCGAGCGCGCAGGATCGTACTTACTACATCGCCGCCGATGAAGTCATCTGGAACTACGCACCCGGCGGAATGGACCGGATTACGGGAAAGCCGCTCCCGAAAATACCGCCCGTTCTTGTCGGCTATAGCTATAAGAAGGCTATCTACCGCGAGTACACCGATGCGACATTTACCAAGCTCAAGCCGCGTCCGGAGCAGTGGCAACATCTCGGAATTCT
>DASZFB010000317.1:0-4675 GCA_035940275.1 Candidatus Eremiobacteraceae bacterium
GAGTTGTTGTCTTCGGCGATAAAAAATTTACCGGAGTCTGCAGCAATCGTGCGATTTCCCGACGCCGGCAAACCATCCGAGAAGCTGAGCGCCGGCGTGCAGGTCGTTATCGAAACTGAAGCAGGGGGACATCTCTTCACAAGCCCAGTTGCGTCAACGAACCAGTCGTTGCCAGTGCCGTCAATCGCAACGGCTATCGGCTTGTATCCGCTGGGTAGGGTGTACGACCCATTGTTGGGCCCGACCGATCCTATCTCCGCGAAAGAGTAATTGCCGCCGGCGCTCGTTCCAACCGAACCGATACCGCCCGCTCCTGCGCTACTAAAATCGATCGAGATATCAGATGGAACGTAACTTGACGGGCCCGGAAACGCACCGACAAACACGGGCGCGGTCAACGTCGGCGGCGGTGGCGGCGCTCCGCCACCGCTGCTGTTGTGGTGGTGCGCAGTTAAGAGTAGACCGGCGCCGACCGCAACGACGACGAAGACCAGCGGCTGATAGACCGCGGGTACCGAACTTCCCGGGTCGATCGGCTTCGAGCAGCCCGCAAAGTTTGCTACGACAAAACACGCGACAATGAGAGCTGCGATGCGCTTTCGGAGATGCGGTCTCATGTTGCACGCATTACCTTTTTCGGAGTCAAAACCCCGCAACTGACCGTGGCTTAAGAGTCCGAGAAGATAACGCGGCGAGCCCGTCAAACGGTCGGCTCCATGAAGAGTGAGTCAAAGGTCCGGGCCTCATTGCCGGAGGGTCTCACTGCCGAAACGTTGCGCGACATGTACTATCGCATGGTTCTCACGCGCCTGTGCGATGACCGTGCATTCGCCTTAAACCGCCAGGGCAAAATTCCATTCGCTGCAACCTGCCAGGGTCACGAGGCCGTTCAAGTAGGCGCTGCTTTTGCGCTCAAGCGTGGAACCGATTGGGTTGTGCCCTATTACCGCGACACGGCGCTTGCGCTTGCGTATGGCGTCACTCCGCGCGAGCAGCTCATGTGTCTTTTCGCCCGCAAGGACGATGTTTTTTCGAGCGGCCGGCAATTCCCGAATCACTACAGTGTTCCGCGCTGCAACATTGCAAGCATCTCGAGCATCATTGCGGCACACGTGACACATGGTGTCGGCATGGCGCTTGCGTTCAAGATGCGCAAACAACCCGTCGTCACGCTCATCACCTTCGGCGAAGGTTCGACGAGCGAAGGCGAATGGCATGAAGCGCTCAACTTTGCCGGGATTCACAAAGTGCCCGCCGTCTTTTTGTGCGAGAACAACGAGTTCGCGATCTCGGTTCCTCAGAAGCTGCAGATGGCAATTGCCAACGTTGCCGATCGCGCGGCCGGCTATGGAATTCCCGGCGTCATTTGCGACGGCACCGATCCGGTCGCGACATACGCGGTCGTGCACGAAGCGGCCGAGCGCGCTCGCAAAGGTGAGGGAGCGACACTCATCGAGGCCAAGTGCTATCGCGCGATGTCGCACACGAGCGACGACAATCAAGCCACCTATCGGACGCCGCAGGAAATCGAAGCGCTCAAAGCTCGCGATCCGATTCCGCGCTTCGAGGGCTGGCTCAAGGATCGAGGCTTGATCGACGACGACACCATTGCCCAGTACAAGAAGAAAGCCCAAGCGGAAGTCGACGAGGCGACCGACTGGGCGGAGCAACAGGCGCCGCCGACCGAAGACGATCTCTACACGCACGTGTATGCCTCGGGGCCGCTTTCATAAGCTATGGTAGTCAAGACAGTACTCGAGGGCGTCCGCGACGCGATACACGACGAAATGAAGCGCGATCCGCGCGTGTTCATCATGGGTGAGGACGTCGGACCACGCGGCAACGTCTTTCTCATCACGAAAGGTTTTCTCGAGGAATTCGGACGCGACCGCGTTATCGACACGCCGCTCGCTGAGGCGTCGATCGTCGGTGTCGCAGTGGGTGCGGCAATGATGGGTATGCGGCCAATCGCTGAAATTCAGTTCGCAGACTTCATTTATCCGGCATACAATCAAATCGTTGGTGAGGCAGCCAAGATTCGTTATCGCACGGCCGGCGGCAATACGTGCCCGCTTGTCATTCGCACGCCCTACGGAGGTGGTGTGCGCGGCGCGCTGTCACACTCAGTCAGCGTTGAGGCACTGTTCTATCACGTCCCTGGGCTCAAAATCTGCGTGCCTTCCACCCCCGCCGACGCGCAAGGCATGCTCACAAGCGCAATCCGCGATGAAGATCCGGTTCTTTTCCTGGAGCACAAGCGCACCTATCGCCTCATTAAAGGCGATGTGCCGGATGGCGATTTCACCGTTCCCATTGGTAAAGCAGACGTCGCGCGCCCAGGCAAAGATCTCTCCGTTATCACCTATGGTCTCATGCGGCATTTCGCCGTCGAGGCAGCGGAAAAAGTTGCAACCGAAGGCATCGATGCGGAAGTCATCGACTTGCGGTCGATCCGACCGATGGACCGCGCGGCGATCTTGGATAGCGTGCGCAAGACGAGGCGCGTGCTAATCGTTCACGAAGATCAGAAGTTTGGCGGCGTCGGTGCTGAAGTCTCGGCGATCATCGCCGAGGAGGCGCTCTTCGAGCTCGATGCACCCATACGCCGAGTCTGCGGACCGGACGTGCCGGCGATGGGATACGCTAAGGAATACGAAGAGGCGTTCATGCCCAGCCCCGACCGGATCGCTGGCGCAATGCGCGAGCTCGCCGAATTCTAATGTAGCGGTCGACCTTGTGTCGACCGAAGGAGATATCAACTCTTGGCCACAGTGAAGATGCCGCAGCTCGGCGAGACAGTTACCGAAGGGACAGTCGGGCGCTGGCTTAAGAAAGTCGGTGAAGCGGTTGCCAAGTACGAACCGCTGCTCGAAGTTGAGACCGACAAGGTTGCATCGGAGATCCCATCGCCCTTTGCCGGCACGCTCACCAAGATTCTCGTTGAAGAAGGAACGACGGTTCCCGTTGGCGCTGCTGTCTGCGAGATCGGCGAGGCCGGAGCGGCACCTGCGCCGCGTTCGTCAGAACCAGTTGCCTCCGCTGCTCCTGCGAGTACCCCACAGCCAGTCACATCAAATGGAGAGCGGACGATATCCGATCGTCCCCAGGTTGCCACACCCGATGGAGTTCGGTACTCTCCCGTTGTGCGCAGGCTCGCGCGCGAGCATCGCCTCGATCTACGCCAGTTATCAGGCAGTGGCCGCGGCGGACGTGTGACCGCAAAGGACGTGCTGCATCACGTCGAGTCAGGAGCTGCTCGTTTTTCGCCGGCTGCTCAAACGGCCGCGAGCATTTCTGCACCGGCGCCAATGGAGCGGGTCACGCCGGCCGCGGCGCATGTAAAACCGGTTCCAGTCGCCCCACCCGCGGAAGGCGACACGACGGTGCGCGTCACGCAAATGCGCAAGACGATAGCGGAGCACATGGTGCTCTCGAAGACGACGATCCCGCATGCCTGGTCAATGGTGGAAGCCGACCTCACCGATCTCGTGAAGTGGCGCGAGCGCGAGAAGGAAGCTTTCAAAACACGGGAAGGTGTCAACCTCACCTATCTGCCCGTTGTGATTCTTGCGGTGTGTGCTGCTCTGCGCGAATTCCCGATGGTCAATGCGACGTGGGCCGGCGACAAGATCATCGTACGAAAGCAGATCAACGTTGGCATCGCGGTCGACATTGAAGATGGGCTCGTGGTTCCGGTGATCAAGGATGCGGACCACATGAGCCTGTCGGGCGTTGCGCGCAAGATCGTGGACCTTGCCGGCAAAGCGCGCAACCGCAAGCTCACGCTTGAAGAGATGTCGGACGGCACGATCACCGTGGATAACACCGGTGCCTTAGGCAGCATTGCTTCGTATCCGATTATCAATCCGCCACAAGCCGCGATTATCACGACGGAGGCCATCGTCAAGCGCCCGTGGGTGGTTAACGATGCTATTGCGATCCGATCCATCATGAATTTGTGCTTGAGTCTCGACCACCGCGTTCTCGATGGCTCGGTCGCCTCGCGCTTCTTGCAGTCGGTCAAGCACCGACTCGAGACGTTCACTGGGTCGCCCTAGTTCAGGCTTCTTTCAGGTCGCCACCCTAAGGTTGTCAACATGCGCACGAAAGCTCTCGGCATTGTTAGTGTCGCCGTCGTTGCAAGCATACTCGGATCGTGGTGTGTCGCTACGGCTGCAGCTTCGCCTCAAGGCCTTGTTGGCATCTGGAGCTCAGAGCGCACATTCGGTCCACTCATCGCGGGCGGGGTCGTTATTCTTCGGCGTCACGATGGGTCGTGGAACGCGCACATCGGCTACGAAGACGCTCAGTCATCCGGCTCGCCGAACGAACCGAACTTCAAGTTCTCCGGCGGAACCGAGCTGCGCGTTCGTTCGACCGCGGGAAGTGTACTTGGTCAGTGGATCCAACCCGCTACGGTCACGACCGGTTATCGTTTTGCCAGTCCCGTAGAGTTTGTTCCCGCCGGAGACAACACGTGGCTTGGGCACGTGCACCCTCTTGCCGATGTGCAACACTTGTATCTCTTCATCACTCCAGCGGCGGGCGGTGGGCTCAACGCCTTCATCCGCAATCCAGAAAGCAACCTAGGCGCTCGCATCGGCACGCGAAGCGTGGTCGTCAACGGTCAAGGTGTTTTCCTTAGAAAAGCCGGTAGCCGCGACATCATCGGACG
>DASZFB010000318.1:0-5214 GCA_035940275.1 Candidatus Eremiobacteraceae bacterium
CCAGTAATTGGGCTGTGGCTTTCGGATGACGGGTCGCAGTTGCATGGTCTTATCCGCGGTGACGGTGAAGCGTTGGCATTCGACGCCGTCATACTTGCCGTGCCGCCGCCACAAGTTACGCGCATCGTCGGCAACTTGGAGCGGGTGGGCTTACCACCGCTCGATGGCTACGTGCCGCATCCCATTGTGGACGTACATCTCTGGCACGATCGAGGCAACTTGGGTTTCGATTTTGCCGCAGTGCTCGATTCGCCCGTGCAGTGGATCTTTGAAAAAGGCGCCGGGTATTTGTGCTGCAGTCTCAGCGCCGCGGATGGCTACTTAGACAAGCCAGCCGCGCAAATCAGCCAAGAGTGTTGGAACGAAGTCAGTGCCGCTGTTCCCGCGCTTGCGGGGGCTACGCTCGTTCGCAGCGTTGTGACCCGAAGTCCGGAAGCAACGTATCTCGCCGCACCGGCACAAAAGCGTCCGACAAGCGCAACATCCGTTCCCAATTTGAGTATCGCGGGCTCCTGGATCGACACGGGATGGCCTGATACGATGGAGTCGGCCGTGCGCAGTGGACGATCTGCGGCGCGTCTGATCAAAAGCACATTTGGAGGTGCTGTCGTTGCGTGATGAGCTAAAAGCGGCTGTTGACTGGCTGCTCGAGCGTCAACATCCTGACGGCTGGTGGACCGACGAGCTTGAAACCAACGTCACGATGACCGCCGAGCACGTGTTGCTCATGCGTTTCCTCGGGCTAAGTCTCGACTCCATACGCGCCGGCGCGCAAGAGCACATATTACGGGGTCAACGCGAAGACGGATCGTGGGCGCTCTATCACACGGGTCCGGCCGATCTCAGCACGACGATCGAAGCGTACGCCGCGCTCAAGGTGCTCGGGGTTGATCCTGCCAGTCGACCCATGGAGGGCGCACGCGCGGTCATTGCGCGGCTCGGCGGCATCGCAGAAGCGCGCGTGTTCACCAAGATCTGGCTTGCGCTGTTCGGCGAGTATCCTTGGGACGGCATCCCGACTATGCCACCCGAGCTGATCTACGTGCCGCCGATGGTTCCGCTCAACCTGTACGACTTTGCTTGTTGGGCGCGCGGGACCATCGCGCCACTCACGATCGTCATTTCCCGGCGTCCGGTTCGACCGCTCGGCGTCAGCTTGTCTGAGCTCGTTGAGCCCGGCACCGAGACCACGCTCACACGCATTCCAGGATCCGGTCCTTTCTGGTGGCTCGACAAACTCCTGAAGATCTACGAGCGGCTTCCCATCAAGCCGGGGCGCACCGGCGCGCAACGCAGGATGGCGAGATGGATTGTCGAGCATCAGGAAGCAGACGGCAGTTGGGGCGGGATTCAGCCGCCGTGGGTGTACTCACTTATCGCGCTTAATCTAGAAGGCATGAATGTCGACCACCCTGTGATGCGAAAAGGTCTACTCGGTATGGAACGCTTCTCGCTCTCGGACGATCAAGGCTGGCGCTTCTCAGCGTGTATGTCGCCCGTGTGGGATACTGCGTGGGCAGTGCGCGCCTTGCACGCGGCAAATTTTGACGCGGATCATCCCGCGATGGCTCGCGCCGTCGATTGGATTCTGGCCGAGCAAATCGATTGCGGCGGTGATTGGAATGTGCGCTGCAATGGCGTGCAGTGCGGGGGCTGGGCTTTTGAGTTCGACAACGATTTGTATCCGGACATCGACGATACCGCTGTTGTCGTGTGCGCGCTTCTCGAGGGCGGCAAGCCCGAACGCGTCGCAAGCTCGGTCGAACGGGCAGTACGCTGGGTGCTCGCGATGCGATCGTCCAATGGAGCGTGGGCGGCCTTTGACCGCGACAACACGCGGCGCATTGCCTACAGCATTCCGTTCGCAGATTTCGGTGCGATGATCGATCCGCCGTCGGAAGACGTCACAGCACACGTGCTGGAAATGCTCGGCATGCTCGGCTACCAGACGAGCGAAGCAAATGTGGAGAGCGGGCTCGCGTATCTTCGTCAAACCCAGACACACGCGGGCTCGTGGTTCGGCCGCTGGGGGAGCAATCATATCTATGGAACCTGGTGCGTGTTGGATGCTCTCGAAGTGCTGCACGCCGATCGAGACCGGATGCTGCGTGGAGCGCACTGGTTAATTTCCATGCAAAATCCCGATGGCGGGTGGGGCGAAACATGTCACTCGTACGTCGATCCCTCGTTTGCCGGTGTGGGCACGAGCACGCCATCGCAGACCGCATGGGCGGTACTCGCGCTACAATCTGCGGGCCTCGGCGATCACGCGTCGTGCGCGCGAGGCCTGACCTTCCTGCGCGAGCGCCAGACGAACGGCACGTGGCCCGAACTCGAGCACACCGGTACCGGGTTTCCCGGCGACTTCTATATAAACTACCACATGTACAGACACTTATTCCCAATGATGGCGCTCGCTGGTGATCGAGCGACGTTTTCGCTCACGCGGCCCGCGCGTGCACACACCGACCGTTATGCCGAAAGGGTAATAACTTGAGCATACCTCTCCGTCAAAAAATGGCGGTTACCACACATGTCTTGGGCAAGCGCCTCCGCGGCGTTGAAAAATACGCGCTCGTCCTGCAGCTCGAGCCGCTCTATCTGTGTAACCTTGAATGCGCCGGGTGCGGTAAGATTCAGCATCCCGACGATATCCTGGCGCGCCGCCTGACCGTCGACGAGTGCATCGCTGCGGTCGAAGAGTGCGAAGCTCCGATCGTTTCGATCGCCGGTGGCGAACCGCTCATTCACAGAGAAATTCACGAGATCGCCAAGGCGCTCATCGACCGCAAGAAGTTCGTGTACCTGTGCACGAACGCCAGTCTGATGCAAAAGAAACTCGATCTCTTTGAGCCGTCAGAATACTTTGCATGGTCGGTGCATATCGATGGCTTGAAAGAACGTCATGACCAGTCCGTGTGCCGCGACGGCATCTTCGAAAAAGCGGTCGCGGCTGTTCGTGAGGCAAAGCGGCGCGGGTTTCGTGTTACAACGAACACGACGTTCTTTGGACAAGACGATGCGAAATCGATTCGCGACGTGCTTGATTTTCTCAACGACGACCTTGAAGTCGATGAGATGCAGATCGCTCCGGGCTTCGCCTACGAGCGCGCACCGGATCAGGAGCATTTTCTCGGCGTCAAGCGCACGCGCGCAATTTTTCGCGAGGCGTTCGCAGACGGCAACCGCAAGCGCTGGCGGCTCAACCATAGCCCGTTGTACTTGGATTTCCTCGAGGGCAAAACCGACTTCGCGTGTACCGCGTGGGGCATTCCGTCATACTCAGTCTTGGGCTGGCAGCGGCCGTGCTACCTCATGTCAGATGAACCGTACGCGCACAGCTACAAAGAGCTTGTGGAAGAGACCGACTGGTCGAAATACGGCCGTGGTCGTCATCCCAAATGCGAGAACTGCATGGCGCACTGCGGTTACGAACCGACTGCGGTCAACATGACGATGAGTTCTCCCAAGGAAATGCTACGGGCTGCAATTGCCAAGTGATCTCGTCTTTGTAACCGGCGCTACCGGCTTTATCGGCAGTCACGTCGCGCGCGCGCTGGTTGCGGAGGGGTACCGCGTGCGCGCGCTCGTCCGACGCCCGGGCGCCAAGGTTGAAGGCGCTCAAACCGTTGAGGGTGACTTGCGGGAGCCGGGAAAACTTGCGCACAACTTGCGCGATTGCCGCTATCTCGTGCACTGTGCTGCTCTCTATTCGTTTGCTCCTCGCGATCGCCAATTGATGTCTGAAGTCAACGTTGCCGGAACGGAAGGTCTTCTGGAGGCCGCGCGCGTTGCGGGCGTGGAGCGAGCAGTCGTTACGTCGAGCGGTTCAACGGTTGGGCCGGCATCGAACGGGACACCGGCGACGGAGAGCGGATGGTCGCTCAGCGCGCATCGTTCCGCCTACCACCACTCAAAACTAGAACAGGAGCGCGCTGCACTCGCGGCGCGCGTGCCAACTGTCTTGGTGCTGCCGACGAGCCCCGTGGGACCAGGCGACTGGAAGCCAACGCCAACCGGACGTCTCGTCTTGGATTTCGCGCGCGGACGAATTCCGGCACGCCCAAGTGGCGCTGGAGGAATCAATTTAGTTGCCGTGGAGGACGTCGCTCGCGCGCACGTCGCCGCCCTTCGCCTTGGGACTGCTCGGGAACGCTACCTCGTCGGCGGCGAAAACCTTACATTCGATGAGGTGTGGGATTTGTTAGCTGCCGCGACCGGCCGGCCGGCACCACGGCTGCGTCTCCCCTTTGCGGTCGCACTCGCGGCGGGATTTGTTGACGAGTTGCGCTGCCGGGTCTCTGCCTCCGCTGTGCCTGCAGTGCCGCTTGAAGGTGTCCGCATGTCGCGCGAGCGTATGTACGTCGACTCGAGCAAGGCAAGTAAAGAACTTGGATATCAGGCGGGTTCGGTGCGCGATGCGCTTGGGCGCGCCGTCGCTTGGTATCGCGCGAATGGTTATCTCAACTGAACCCTCGTTAACAATTGTAGCTGCAACTGGTCTCGAGGCAGCAGCGGTACGGCGAGCTGCTCCGAGCTTGCGTGTTGTTGAGAGCGGCATAGGACTGTCGCGGGTTCACGCGGGCGACCTTGGGGACACTGTGGTGACGTGTGGTCTTGCCGGAGGTCTGAAGGACGAGGCACCGACCGGTTCGATCATAATACCCGAAACGGTTGCAACGCAGGATGGCCACTTGATCGCGTGTGATACGCGGTTGAGCGCAGCGCTGTTAACTGCGGCGAAACAGCTTGGACGCTCAGTGCTTCGAGGCTCGCTGCTCACGAGCGCCGAGCTTATCAGGGGCTCAGCCCGGGCGTTGTGGGCCGGTCGCGGCTATCTCGCCGCGGATATGGAAACCGGTTACGTACGCGTGCCCAGGATCGCCGCAGTACGCGTTATTCTCGACACACCGCAGCACGAACTGTCTGATGCATGGCTCAAGCCCTTGAGTGTTATCGGACGCCCGTGGCTGTGGCCGCAAGCTTTGTGGCTCCTACGTGAGGCACCCACATGCGCCCGCCTCGCCGCCGCGGTGGTGGCGCTCGCATTCAATCCCCGCCCCAAATGATGCAACGGACCTTTAGGTCCGTTAATGAATGATCGCACCCGTCTGTACGACTTCAAACGCGCTCGCCGGAACCGTTTTCATTTGATTGAGGTCGGTGTCATTCCAGTTCGTGTTCGTCTCGCCCGTGATGAACCAGTCCGAGCCG
>DASZFB010000319.1:0-12284 GCA_035940275.1 Candidatus Eremiobacteraceae bacterium
GCTGCCCTTCAACGTTCTCAAGAATAGAATCAGATGCCATTTCAGAGCATCCTCGCGAGCGCGCCCATTCTTCCGCAACCTTGACAAGCTCCCGCCCGGTGCCCGTCTTGCGACGCTCGGGTGCGACATACCATCCTTCGATATAGCCGACCGGACTTGTCTCGCATCCCTCGGCGTACAGCCGCAGACCAACCTCGATAAATCCTGTCAACCGCTCACCTTCTTCGCTGACAAATATGCTAAAGCGATCGTTTTGCGATACGAGCTCTTCGCATTCGCGTGTGTTCTCGGACGCGGACAATGAAGGCCACAACGCAATGCGCATGGGTTTCCACGCCGGAAGATCTGAGGGTCGAAGGGGACGCACGGTCACGGTTGCTCGGGATTAGCGACCGCCGCGGTAAACTCCGGCCGTTACCCTACACGAAGTTGAGCGTGCTAAACGATGCCCCTAAGACAGGCGCCGATGTAACTCCAAGCCAGTTTTCCAGCACGGTGGCGTACACCGATCGGAAATCCGTGTGCCATTTGAGGTTGCCAAAGTCGAGGTCGGTAAGACTTGGGTGATCGCCGTAAATGCCGCCCTTCACCTGGCCACCGATGAGGAACATGGGCGCAGCAGTTCCGTGGTCGGTGCCGCGATTCGCATTTTCTTCGACGCGCCGTCCGAACTCCGAGAACGTCATGGTGAGGACCTGACTGTCAAGGTTGTGCGCCGCAAGGTCTGCGTAAAACGCTTTGATACCGTCACCGAACTGTTGAAGCAGGCGGTCTTGCGTGCCGCGCTGACCCGTGTGCGTGTCGAATGAGCCCAAGCTGATGTAGATGACCTTGGTCCCGATGCCCGATCCGATCACGGCTGCTGCGAGGTTGAGTCCCTGCGCGAATGGCGTCTTCGGATAATCAATCGCCGGTTTATAACCGGCCACGAGATGCGGCAGCTCCGTGGAGCTCGCGTTTGCGTCGTGCTCGATCTCCTGGACGAGCGACAGATATGGGCTCTGGAACGGATACGTCTCGCTGCCGCCGTTGAGAATTTGATCGGCATGCGACTGCTCGTTGCGCGAGCCGCGGAAGCCGCCCGTGCGGAAACCGTCCACTGTGGGCACATCGGTTGTGTTTGCCACGAGCATCTTTGGCAAGATGGGTCCGATCGCGAGGCCCTTGAACAGATTGCTCTTGGGGAGCCCGGCATCGTCGAGGTAGCGGCCGGCCCAGCCCGTATCGATGATGTGTTCCGGTGCGGCCGTCTGCCAGATCTCGGTCGAGCGAAAATGCGAAAGATTTGGGTTGGGGTAGTGCACGCCTTGGAGTATCGCGACTCGCTGCTGATCGAAGATGCTCTTGAGCCCGGCGAGATTGGGATTGAATCCAATGCTGCTGTCGATGCGCAAGACATCACCGACGGGGACATTGATGGTGGGGCGGACGCGATAGTAGTCCGGGTCTCCAAACGGCACGAGCGTGTTGAGGCCATCATTGCCGCCCTGCAGATTGACAACCACGAGCGTGCGGGTCGCCGCCGAACCAGGAATGGTGATCGCGCTCGCGGCTCGCGCTGCGCGTCCGAAGATGGAGTCGATCGCGAGGAAACCTGCGAACGCTCCGACACCTTGTTGTATGAACTGTCTGCGGCTTGCCATGAGTCTATCCTCGTTCTTTCACGCTAGTTGGTAGGTCGGCAAGGCCATGGCCAGGCTAAAACCGCCGCGAACCTTCTCTTCGAAATTCTCGCCTGACAGTGCGACGCGGTTACCAATTCCATCCGTGCTCATGTAGTTAAGAATATCTTGTGTTTGCTGCGCCGTTGCATCGCTCTGCACGACCGCGTCGATGACGCGCTCCGTAACCGAGATCGGATCGTTCATTGCGGCGCCTGCGACCCACGTCGTTGGCGGGGAGATGTGGCCGGCCGGCGCGAGAAAAATCTGTGGGTCCATGCCAGGCGGCAATGACTGATTCGGTGCCGTCATTGCCATCGCCATCGCCGACTCACTCGCAGGCTTAAATGAGACGAGTTGATGTAAATAATTGAGCCGGGCATTGTACGCGCCCGTGTTGAGCCACAATCTACCACCCGGCCAGCCGGCAACATTCGGCGGTTGCATCGGGACCTGCCCCATCTGAGGGAGCGCACCGAGCGTGCGCGCGCCAACCGCGGTCGCCCCGAGCGTCTTCATCGCGCCGATCGCGATTTCGAGCGGGCTTTTCACGAGTGCCCGGTATGCGCGAGGAGAATAAAAGATGTTCGAGCGGAGGAGCGTTCCCACCACGGACCCCACGTCGTACGCGCTCCCGCGGAACTTCGCCGCCACTGCCTCAACCAACTCAGGTTCGGGATCATCATAGACAAACGCGCGAAGGAACTTGCGCGCCAAGAAGCGCGCGGTCGCAGGCTGCGTCATAATAATGCTGACGATATCATCACCGCCGAAGTTTCCCGTGCGCCCGAGGAACGTTTTCACGCCGGCGTCATGCAGGCGTGGGTTGAAAACGGTGGTGCCGGTGGCTCTGTCGAGCGTGGTACCGGTAAACGCCCGAGCGCTTTGGCGAACATCTTCCTCAGTATAGTTGCCGACGCCGAGGGTGAACAGCTCCATGAGCTCGCGCGCGAAGTTTTCATTCGGATGCTGCGCGCGGTTCACGACGCCGTCAAGATAACGAAGCATGGCAGGATCGCGCGACACTTCTTGCGTGAGTTGCGTAAAATTGCCGAGCGCATAGCGGCGGAAGAGCGAGTACTGACTGACCATCATCGCCGGCATGATGCCTTTTTGTCCGATGCCGCTCGTGAAGTGATTGCTCCAAAAGTACACCATCCGCTCCTGGAGCGGATTCGTGGTGAGCAAGCAGCGATTGAGCCACCATAGTTGTGTGATGATGATGGCGTTTCGGCGCTGCATCTTGTCGGCGAGTGGGCCGTTGTCGTAGGAGATGTCGCCCTGCGGAGTTTCGGGCTGCGAGTCCGACCCGAAGTGCATGAGCTTGCTCACCGTCGCCTGCATGCCGGTGGTCGTGGCGGCCGCTATTTCTTGCGGGGAACCTCCGAAGCCGGCGCGGCGCAACAAATGCGCTGCAAGCCGTGAGTTCCACGGCCCGCGATACTCGAGCAATGCCGTCGTAATGTCAAGTTGGCCAGCCGGCCGATACTCCGCGGGTGCTTGCGTTTGCGCGCTCATATAATCCCTTGCATCAACATACTTTGTGCCTGTCTATCTTCTTACTTATTCTATCGTCTGAAACGTGAAGCGCGCTTGAATTGGTCATGAGACTTGCATGAGAAACGTCCCGGCGCTTGTGCAACGGAGGGGCAGACGTGGTTGGCGAATGTGGCGCACATGCCATACGATGCCGTCGTTATTGGCGCGGGTCACAACGGACTCGTCGCCGCAGCGTACCTGGCCAAAGCCGGGCAGAAAGTTGTGGTCCTGGAACGCAGCGACACCGTCGGCGGAGCTGCCGTGAGCGAACACCCGTGGGCTGGCTGGACCGTTTCGGCCGCCTCCTACGTCGTCAGCTAGCTGCATCCGGACATCGTGCGCGACCTCGATCTCGAGGCGCACGGCTATCATGCGTATCTCAAAGACCCGCATTCTTTCACGGTGGCGCAGGATGGGCCGTCTCTGCTCTTGTGGCGCAATCCGGAAGAGAACAGAAAAGAGATAAGCCGATTTGCTCCGGCCGACGTTGAGGGAATCCAGGCGCTGGATGACACGCTGTGCGCGTACGGGCGCGAAATATATGACTCGTTTTTTGACGAGGAGCCGCGCTTTGACCGGCTGTCAGCCGAGGCACAAGCCATGTTCCGCGGGTCGGCCGCTGAGTTCGTCGAGCACTATGTCGAAACGCCGATGTTGCAAGCCGGCGTCGCCAACGACGGCATCGTCGGTACCTTCGAAGGTCCCCGCAATCCGGGTACAGGCTACGTCCTTGCGCACCATTTCGCGGGGCGCGTGATGGGAATTCAAGGTGCATGGGCATACGTGCGCGGCGGCATGGGGTCGATTTCAAGCGCCATCGCCATGGCGGCGCGCCGTTTGGGTGCTGAGATCCGAACGTCGGCTCCGGTCGGCATGATCGTTGTTGATGACGATTGCGCGACGGGCGTCGTCCTGGAGGACGGCTCGCAGATCGAGTCGCGCTACGTACTCTCCAACGCGAATCCACTCACGACGTTCCTTGAGTTGATTCCCGCAAACACGCTCGAACCGGACTTTATCAAACGGGTGCAGGGGTGGCAATGCGAGGGCCCATCGATGAAGCTCAATCTCGCGCTCGGAGAGCTCCCCAATTTCAGTGCGCGGCCATCGGGCGAGTCGGCTCCGCATCTCAACGCGACGATCCACATCGCTCCCGACATGGACTACCAGCAGCGCGCATATGACGACGCAAAGGCGGGCTTACCATCGTCCGAACCGGTCCTTGAGATGTTCCTACAGACACCGAGCGATTTCACGCTCGCCCCGAAAGGCAAACATCTGCTCTCCGTCTTTGCGCAGTATTTCCCATACACGCGCAAGGATGGTCCGTGGACCGACGCACAGCGCGACGCTGCGGCCGACAACATCATCAAGACCATCGGCAAGTATGCACCCAATGTTCCCGATGCGGTAGAGGCGCGACAAATTCTCACCCCCTACGATCTCGAGCGCCGCTTCGGGCTGCCGAAAGGTCACATATTTCACGGCGAACTTTTGCCCGGGCAGATATTCGAGGACCGCTTCAGCGTTCGAACGCCGCTGCGCGGGCTCTATCTGTGCGGATCGGGGACGCATCCCGGCGGCTGCGTGTCAGGCGCACCAGGTGTACGTGGCGCACGCGCTGTGATCAAAGACTTGGCTGCCGTGCAGGCAAGGTGAAAGAATGAGCGCCATGTGGTTACGCGTGAAGACGTTCTGGGCGCTGCGGCGCAACGCCGTACGAGTTGCTCGATTATTTCTGGATAAGCGAGTACCGGGCGCCCTCAAAGTGATGACGGCGCTGGGAGCCCTGTTTGTGATCTCGCCGCTCGACCCGCTCAGCGACATCCCCGTCCTTGGCGTCGTGGACGATGCGCTGCTCCTGATGCTCGTGGCATGGCTGTTTGTGCGATTCAGCCCGCCTGAGGTCGTTGCGGAATATAGTGCTGAAGCCGCCGAGAGCCGGATAAAGAACGTAACTCCTAGCTGACGTTCGCCCTTTTGAACAGGAAGACGCGCCGGTCCAGAGTCTTTGTCCGGTAGGACTCCACAAAGCGAAATCCATTGTTGTACGCCAAGTTGAGGGCAGCCTCAACTTTGGTCGCGCATTGCGTGGAGAGTTCGAGCGCCATGTAGCGCCCATTTGAGCTGTTGCGGATGCCTGACGTGGCGCGCCGTACGAGACGGCCAATAGCCCCAACTATTGCGGCTCCGAGGGGGTCACCGGCAATAAACAGCCGGCTACCCACTGCCTCGACCGGCAACCGCCCAGCGGATTCGTCAACGAGCGTCAGCTGGCGGCGATCCTTCGAGCGCGCGATAGAAAATTTCTGATCGCGGTACACGACTTCGATGGCCTGACTGCCGTCAGGCAGCGCGAGACGGTCTCGCTCGAGGATCTGCGCCTGCGGATCGAGGCCGGCATTGAGCTCCGCGATTTCTTCGGCAAGTACATTTTGCACCAATCGCCACGCATCGTCCGCACGCTCCTGTGGCGTACGCGGCTCGGCGCCGATGTCTGCGTACTCCCGCATGCGCTCGCGGATTTCGTTTCGCGTTGCGACCATATCGAGATCGCTTTTGAATTCCTGGAGCACGGACGTCCCTTTCTGCAAAGAAGACGTGTTAGAAAATCAATTTGGTGGCGGCATGGTGGTGCCGCCGCATTTCATCGTCGACAAAAAAAGGTAGACACTCAGCTTCTGCTGCGTATCGAAAGTTCTCCTACCAGTCACGAGACAATCCCGAAAATATTTTCGCGAAGGTCCAGCCGTTCGAAAAAGGCAAGCACGTGTGCGATGGCCACGCCTATCTCCATCGCGAACATCGCGCGCATCGCCGTTGGCGTCGTGGCCACGATCTGGGCTCTCATGGGGCTCGGCGACGCGCTCGCGGCAGCAACCGCGCATGGTGTGGATGTTTTTGTCGCAGCGGCCTTGGCCGTCAACACCGCGCTTATCGGCGGCGCGGTCATGGCGTTTGCTAACATAACCAACTGGCGGATTGTGACGGTCGTCGCGATGTCGGCTGTGACGGTCGATCGGGTCCTCTATGTCCTGGGCACGGGTGACTATCTTCTTGCGATCAGCAGCGTCGTTATGCTCGCGGCCGTTATCGGCATCGCGGCCGTGGCGCGAAAGACATGAATGAAACGCTAGCGGTAAAAGAATAGTTCTGCATTTCGCAGGACGAAGCGAACGTGTCGCAAAGTTGCGCACCAGCGGGGTTCTCAAGGCGGGACGAGATGTATTGGCGTCCCGGTTCTCTTTGTGAGCGGTCATTACCATTCGACCGTGTGGAGGTCTTGGTGCGATACCTAAGATCGGTATTGTCTTTTGCGATTGCGATTGTCGCGTGCTCGAGCATTGCGGTTGACGTAGCGAGAGCTGACGACTCGACAGCTGGCTCTGACTCCGGGCCCGCGCCGTACGCAAAGTTCGTCACCGGAGCCCAGGTTCAAACCGGCCTCTTTAACATCATCCGCAAGAGCGGTAAGCTCTACATCGAGATCGCAGCATCGCAGCTCGGCCAAGACTACGTGCAAACGGCGGAGCTCGCCAATGGCCTTGGAGGCTACGGCCTCTTGCCGGGCGGCATCAGCGCCACTGCCCGCATCATCCGTTTCACGCGCAACGACAATAAGGTCGTCGTGACCTGGCCCAATACTTATTTCATAGCGCCGGGCAACGAGCCCGCCCAGCGGGCCATAGCGCGCACGTTTGCCGATTCCACGGTCGCGGTGGCGCCGGTCGTTGCTACGGACTCGGTCAGCGGCCACATCGTCTTCGACGCCTCGTTCTTTCTGACGGACGTCACCGATCTCACTACGACACTCAAACAAGTGACGGGCGTTGACAAACCCGACCAAGCGTATAGCTTGGATCCGGACCGCACGCTCTTCGGACCGACCAAAGCGTTCCCCATGAACGTCGTGATTGATGCTGACCAGACGTGGGAGAGCGACAACCCCCAAGTCGTCGACAACGTGCCGGATCCGCGCTCGCTCTTGATTCGCGTTGCGTACAATATCGCGCAACCGCCCGCAAAGACGGACTATGTGCCGCGGCTGGCAGACGACCGCATCGGATTTTTTGACTCGCCCTACTTGAACTTTGCCACCGACGCAAACTACTCGCGCGTCGTGCACTACGTCATTCGCTGGAATCTGCAGCCGACCGACCCCAGCAAGCCCGTCTCGCCGGCGAAGACGCCGATCGTTTTCTATCTCTCAAACGAAATCCCAACGCAGTACCGGGGGACGATTCGCGCGGCGATTCTCAGGTGGAATGACGCGTTCGCGCGCGCCGGCATCAGCGATGCGGTGCAAGTCAAGGACCAGCCCGCGGATGCGACGTGGGATCCGGATGACATCCGTTACAACACCGTGCTCTGGCTGACGGAATCGAACAACTCCAGTTTTGCGGCAGCAAGTCCGATCTTCGACCCGCGAACGGGCCAAACGTTTCGAGCGAACATCGTCATCGACGCCGACTGGCTCAATTTCCAATACTCGACCCAGAACTACATAGCCGATCCGGCCGATCGCGGCTTGTCGGCGGCATTTGGGGCACGAGAGCGCGGCCTGACGCTCGGCATGGCGCGGGAGTCGCACTTTGGTCGCATCGCGCTCGAGCTCATGGGCCAACCGCTGGGCGGCGCGGCCTATACGAAATACGTCAACGATGGGTTGCTGTGGACGATCATGCACGAATCGGGCCACGCCTTTGGACTGCAACACAATTTCATCGGCACGCAAGCTTACACGGTCAAGCAAATGCAGAGCAAGACCTTCACGTCGAGATTCGGCTTGTCGTCATCGGTGATGGATTATGTGGGCGTCAACGTGTGGCCCAAGGGCTCCGGCCAAGCTGCCTATTGGCAGACGATGCTTGGCCCGTACGATTACCACGCGATTCACTGGGGATACGCGCCCGTACCCTTTGCCCGCACGCCGCAAGACGAAGTACCGACGCTCAACAGGTGGGCTTCGAACTGGACGAATGTCGAGTACCGCTTCGCGAGTGACGAAGACGCAGGTTTTGGGGATGCCCACGCGATCGATCCGCGCGTGTCGCGCTGGGACCTGACGAACGATCCGCTCACATGGTGCGCGGCACGCATGCAAATGACCGACGAGCTCATGAAGAAGTTGGACAGCCGCTGGCCGCTGCCGGGGCACACCTACGATCAAGAGCGAGATGCCTTTGGATGGGTATTCTTCGAGTATCTCTCCGCAGCTCTTCAGCCGGAGCATTTCTTAGCCGGCGAGTACCTTTCGCGTTCGCATGTGGGCGACCCCGGTGCGCAGCAACCGCTCACGCAAGTGCCGCGCGACGCCGAGCGGCGCGCCTTCAGTTTGACCGACAAATACGTGTTCTCGGACGGCGCTTGGAACTTTTCGCCGGCCACACTGAACAGGCTTGTGTACAGCGAGTGGGAGCCCACCGTAAATGCCACATGGGCGTACAATCCGCAACCACGTCACGACATCCCGGTTGCCGAGATTGCCGAGGACTTCGCAAATCAAGAGTTGGGGGTTATGTTTCAGCCGCTGATGCTCGAGCGTCTCGACGACTTGCCGCTCAAAGCGAAACCAGGAACGACAATGAGCCTGACGGATCTGTTCGACTGGACGCAAGCTTCGATTTACGGTGATCTACGAGATCCGCGGCTGACCTCGATCGGGGAAGTGCACAGAGCTCTTCAGCAATCGTACGCGCGGCTGCTGGCGCGCATGTGGCTGGCGCCGAGGCCCGGCACACCGTATGACGCTCAGTCGATGGCGCGCGCAGAACTTGTGGCGGTTCGCGGCGACCTCAAGGGCGCGACCGGCCGCAAGGGTCTCGACGAAATCACGCGAGCGCACCTGGAGAGCTTGCAAGAGGTCGTCTCGCGCGCGCTCGATGCACGCCAGGTCGTTCCAGTGAGGGAGTATCGATGAGCGTTCTACGTTATTTGGCGCTTACCGCTGCGACCATAGCCTTCAGCGCCGCCATCGCGCAAGCGGACGATTCCTCGGGGGCAGACTCGTCAGCCCCGGCGGCGTACGCAAAGTGGGTTGTCGGAGCGCAGGTGCAAAACGGCCTGTTCAACGTTATTCGCAAAGACGGCAAAGTGTACGTCGACATTGCTCCGTCGCAGCTCGATCGAGACTTCATTCAATCGGCCGAAACCGTCAACGGTCTCGGTGGATGGAATGTGATACCCGGCGGCATCACATCTTGGACCCGCATCGTTCGCTTCACCCGTAACGACGACAAGATCGTGGTCACCTGGCCGAACACGTACTTCATCGCACCGGGAAACGACCCGGCGCAACGCGCCATCAAGCGCACGTTTGCCGATTCGCCGGTTGCGGTCGCCCCAATCGTCGCCACCGACGCTGTTAGCGGCCACATGGTGTTTGACGCTTCATTTTTTCTGACTGATATTTACGATCTCGCCACGGTACTCAAACAGGTTACAGGTGAAGACAAACCCGATGCGATGTATAGTTTAGATCCGAATCGCACCTTGTTTGGTCCAACTAAGGCTTTTCCGTTCAACGTGATCATCGATGCAGATCAAGTGTGGCGTAGCCGTAATCCGCAGACAGTCGACAACGTTCCCGACCCCCGCAGCATCCAATTCCGCATCGCGTACAACATCGCTGCGACACCTACCGACGGTGATTACATGCCGCGGTTGGCGGACAATCGCGTGGGATTTTTTGACTCTCCCTATCTCAACTTTGCCTCCGACTCCAACTACACGCGTGTCACGCGTTACGTGGTGCGTTGGAACATGCAGCCGTCGGATCCGAGCAAGCCGATGTCGCCTGCCAAACATCCAATGGTGTTCTATTTATCAAATAACATTCCGACGGCGTACAGAGCTGCAGTGCGCAGGGGCATCCTTGACTGGAATGCGGCCTTTGAGAAGATCGGCTTGAGCGACGCGGTGCAGGTCCGAGATCAGCCTGACGACCCGAACTGGGACCCCGACGACATCCGCTATAACACCGTCATTTGGCTCACCCAGTCAAATAGCGGAGGCTATGCGGCGGAAAATCAGGTCATCGATCCGCGTACCGGCCAAGAGATTCGTACCAATATCGTCATCGATGCCGACGTCATGTCGTTCTCAAATATTTCGTGGCAATTCTTGACGGAACCAACGGTTGCTCGGCGGCTTCGCGGATATATGACGGATGAGCACACCTACGGTCAAATCCGCCGTCAACAGGCGGAGTTTGGCAAGGTTGCGCTCGACGTCATGGGTCGTCCGCTGAGCGGCGCCGCGCTGACGCAGTATAACGATCAGCTCCTCGAATCATTCGTGGTGCACGAGACCGGTCACAGCTTTGGTCTTCAGCACAACTTCATTAGTTCAATGGCGTTTTCGGCCAAACAACTCCAGAGCAAGGACTTTACGTCGAGGCACGGTGTCGCGACGTCTGTGATGGAATATGCTCCGTTGAATCTGTGGCCACGAGGAACGCCTCAGGGCACGTATTGGCAAACGGTTCTCGGCTCGTACGACTATCATGCAATCCGCTGGGGCTACGCGAGGATCCCCGGCGCAAGGTCGCCGGACGACGAAGTGCCGACACTCAACCGATGGGCCGCCGTGTGGACGAACCCGCTGTATCGCTTTGCCAGCGATGAAGATGCCGGATTCGGAAACGCGCACGCCATCGACCCACGTGTTGCGGTATGGGATCTGACAAGCGATCCGCTTGCATGGTCAGGAGCGCAGTTGAAGTTGACTCATGACGTGGTGTCGGGACTGGACGGCCGCTGGCCACAATTCGGCCAAACCTACGACCAGGAACGCGCGGCGTTCACCTTCGTCTTAGGGTCGTGGCTGACAGCCGCTGTGTTGCCGGAACATTATATTGCGGGCGAATATCTATCGCGCGCACACGCAGGCGACCCTCTCGCGCCGGCGCCGCTCGTTCAAGTGTCGCGTGCGGACGAACGGCGCGCGTTCGACCTGTTAGATTCGTACGTGCTATCAGACGATGCATGGAATTTTTCACCGACAATGCTCAACCGGCTCGTGTACACTGAGTGGCAACCGTGGACCAATGCTCTGTGGGCGTACAACCCACAACCTCGCCACGATATTCCGGTTGCGGAAATAGCGGAGCGCTTCTCGCAGGGGCAGCTTGAAACGATGTTTCAGCCGCTCATGCTCCAGCGCCTCAACGATCTGACGCTCAAAGCCAAAGCCGGCTCGACGATGAGTTTGGCCGATCTCTTCGATTGGACTCAGAGCGCGATCTACCGGGATCTGCGTTCGTCGCGGGTGACATCCATCGGAAGAGTGCACCGCGCGGTGCAGCAATGGTATGCGCGCAAACTCGTGCAGATATGGCTCGCGCCGGCGCCGCAGACACCGTATGACGCACAATCGCTTGCGCGTGCGAAACTCGTTGCGCTTCGCCACGATGTTGGTGTCGCGCTCGGGCATGGCGGTTTGGACGAACTGACGCGCGCACACCTCGAGAGTTTGCAAGATGTGGTCTCTCGGGCGCTCGACGCACGTCAAATCATCGAGGCTAATTGATGGATGACGAGAGCGGGGCCTAGCGCTTAACCTCGATCAAGTGGGTGCAGTCGCCCTGCACTGTCCACGGTGTATCCTATGTCGCGCCAGCGAACACTCTTGCCGAAAAAATGCGCCGCCCAGACACCGAGTCCAAGCACATCGCGCACGGGGATGAGCCATGGCACGTCACGCGATCGGATGTCGAGCGCGGAGCGTACGGCGTAGTGTAAGGAGACGCGAAGGGCGGCAGCGAGGGAAACGACCGCTAGCGAGATGCCGGCATTGCCCGAAACCGCAGCGTATGCAAGCGCGAGCGGCAACGCGTATGTAATGAAGGAGAACGAAAATCCCCACGGCTGCGCTGCCCGCATCGTGCGCGCCCAACGGACTTCATGCTGCCATAGGCTCTTCACGTCGGGATCGCCGACGTCCGTGGCAACGACTTCCGAACTGAGCGCAACGTCAAAACCTTGATCGCGGACGAGCTTCCCGAGCATCTGGTCGTCCGCGAGGTAAGCTGACAGGGCTTCGAAGCCGCCGATTGACCCAAGCACCTTTCGCGTGACCGCCATT
>DASZFB010000320.1:0-3970 GCA_035940275.1 Candidatus Eremiobacteraceae bacterium
GCGCCGGATACCTCAGGCGCATAGGGGCCAACTCGAGATAAAGAACGTCTATGGCACAGGGTATCAAGCCCAGCCACTCGGGGAGTCTTCTCGCTAAGCCAGGGCGTCGGTTCCCTTCACCGAGATCTTGTCGAACTTCCAGGAACTGGTATCATCGCGGATTGGCGTACCGCAGAAGCGGCATGCGCTCTCGCCGGCGCTCAGCGGCGCTCCACACTCAGTGCAGACCGAATTTGGAGCAGCCGTCAGCGGTGGTGTCTACATTGGCTCGTGAGAACCGCCGGCGCTTTTCGCGGTCGAGAGCACCGAGCGCACAGTCGACGGCAGCATGTAAAAGCCGGCGATGAGAGCGATCAGGATGACGCTTGCGATTGGTTTGACAAGCGCTAGCACCATCGCCGCGGCATACACGATTGGACCGAGTGTATTCCAAGCGGTGCGCGAGAGAAAATAGCCTATCACGCTCCCGTGTTCGTCCGGCCCCAGCTTGACGACGTAATAGAGCACGCCATAGCAGAACGAAATCAACAACATGATCAGGCTATAGAAGAAGACCAGCGATGCAAGAAGGCCGTCCTGACCGAGCAGCATCATGATAAACGGTAGAAAAGAAATCAGCATCAAGAGCGCGAGGTTCGCGATAAGCGCAGCGTACGTAACATAGCGCGCGTCGTGGAAAAGCGCGTAGTGGTTGAACCACATGATGCCAACGTTGGTAAACGTGACGGCGTAGACGACGTATTGTGGCCACATCGCGAGCAAGGAGCTCGTCACGCTGGCTTCAGAGATAATTGCAAGCTTCGGGGGCTGAAATCCCAAGACGAGCAACGTGATCGCGATGGCAAAAACACCGTCGCTGAATGCTTCGAACCTGCCTTTCGAGATTCGGATGCCCCTGCCGCTGTTCACGTTGAGGAGGTAGTTGGCGCGGTCCGTCCTAAGGACCTAGCCTCTCCCTTACGGTGAAAGGAGCAAAATGAAGAAGCTATTCTGTGGGCTTTTCCTGGCGGTAATCGTTGCGGTTGGCGTGGCAAGCATCGCTTCGGCCGATACGATGTCCTCCGGAGCGACGACCGGAGCGGCGATGACGCCGACAATTATTACAGCCGACCAACTAAAATGGACTCCGTGCCAGGGTCTTAACGGATGCAACATGGCCGTTCTTTGGGGTGACCCGAACAACAAGACTGGAGCCATCTACGTCGTGCGATTAAAGCTTGACGATGGAACCAAGGTGCCCGTGCACTGGCACACGGACAGCGAACGAGTGACGGTGTTGAGCGGAACGCTGTTGTTTGCTGCCGGTCACAAAATCGACCAGGCGAAGACAACGGCTCTCGGCCCTGGCTCTTTCATATTCGTTCCTGCCAACATGCACCATTACGCCATAGCGAAAGGTGAAACGATACTTCAGATCGCGGGCAACGGTCCGATGACGATGAATCTCATGAAATAAAGAAACGCTAACGAACGAAAGCGGGCACCGCCAAATGACGGCGCCCGCTTTTATTTATTGTGGGATGTAGACTAGCTGGGGGTGTTGGAAGTCTTCGTGCAGGTGGAATCTGCACCCAAGGTCCACTTGCCATCCTTTTGTGTCTCGTAGAGATCCTCGTATTTCGAGTTGCTTGCCTTGGTCATTGTATCGCGAGAAGGCACGGATTGACCACCCTGAGTGCTGGTGCCGCTCATCACGGTTTTGGCGCTCGTGCCGGTAGTGGCGACCTCAAAAGAAACGCCGCCAAAATTGTCGGCGCCGGAACTCCACCACAACTTCTTCGCGTCCAAATACCCCATGAAACCAGCACCAGAATATTCGGTCGAAGAGACATCATAGCCGAGGGTGTTGCCCGGCTCGACCTCAAATGAAATCGCGCCCGGCATCGTGCGAGCAGCCGTACTGCCCATCGCCGGCAACTTGGTTTGGCATGCCCACGTGCCGACGAGGTATTGCAAGTTCGTCATCTTGCCGGTGAGCGTCGCTGTGGCCGCGCTCGATGGGCTCGACAGGCTGGCGGCGCACAGAAGGACAGCAAGAAAAACGACCGCGATTGCTTTATTCATTAAGCTCCCTTTCAAATCTGGTTGTGAAGGCCGACCGCTTTTTCAGTTTGCCGCGTGTTTGCACCTCCGCTCTGCGGTCTATAACACCGAAGCACGCCGTTTAGAACCGGTCCAATGCGAAGGTTGCGTCTTTGAGAGTAAATAAGAGGGGTTGCCTTTATACGCTGAGACGAGCCCACTGGGGGTATTTATGAGGATGTTCACGTGTTGGTTGGCTGGGGTCCTAATCGCCTCGATGTGCTTGCGGATGAGTGCACAGGCGCAGCCTTCGAGCGGTGAGACTGCATACGAGGCGCTTGCGTCGTCGTATTTTGATTCGCTCTTTCGTGAAAACCCGTCTAACGCTACGCAAGCCGGCATTCACGATTATGACACCAAGCTCGATGATCTGAGCGCGTCGCATTTTGAGTCTCAGCTCAAAAGCGACAAGGAATACTTGGCCAAGTTAAACGCCATCAACCCACAGACGCTTTCGCCCGAAGTGTACATCGATCGACAAATGCTCATCTGGGCGATCAAAGACGATCTGCTTATCACCGGAACGAAAGCGGACTGGCGCCACAACCCCGATCTTTACACGCAAGTCGCGAGCGGTGCCATTTATTTCGTGATGGCCTTGAACTACGCCCCGCTGGAAACACGCCTGCGCTATGCGATCGCGCGCGAGCAGCAGATACCCCGGCTGTTGTCGCAGGCACGAAGTAACATCACGACTGTCGATGCAGCCACGGCGGAAGCCGCCTACGAGGATACGGCTGGGTCGGTCCCGTTCTTCGAAAGCGATGTCGCCCTCGCGTTTGCTTCTGTGAAGGACGCTGCGCTCCAGCGGCAATTTCAGGTGGCAAACGCGGCTGCAGCTCAGGCGTTCCGCGATTACACGCAGTGGATCAAAAACGGCCCGCTCAAGCACCCGTCGGGCACATTTGCACTCGGCCGGGAAGCATATCAGGAGCGACTCCTCTACATTGATGCGGTCACCATGCCCGTCGAGCAATATCTTGCCATTGGTGAGCGTGAGCTGGAAAAAACGAGGGCGAGCTTTGCCGCTGTCGCTCACCAAATCGACCCAACGCACTCGCCCCGCGAAGTCTTTGAGACGCTGTCGCTCCGACACCCACCTGCAAGTGGCGTCCTTGCCGCCGCGCAGCAGGACGTCACGCTCTTACGCGCCTTCGTCCTCTCCCACCACATCATAACGTTGCCCTCTGATGCCGACATCATGGTCGTGGAGACGCCGTCCTTTGCACGGTCGCAGACATTTGCTGCATTTAACTCTCCGGGTCCGCTCGAGAAAGTTGCAACCCAAACCTACTACTGGGTGACGCCACCCGATCCAACCTGGCCGGCGCAGCAGCAGCAGAAAATGCTGGGCTTTCTCAACGACTACGGACGTCCACTGATATCGGCGCACGAAATCATGCCAGGTCATTTTGTTAACTACGCAATTGACAAGCACCTCAACTTGAGCCTGACACGGGAGGTGCTGTCGAGTCCCGAATTTGCTGAAGGGTGGGCCCATTACGACGAGCAGATGGTTGTCGATGAAGGCTGGGGCAACGGTGACCCGAGAGTCCGCCTTGCACAATTGCAGGAGGCGCTGATCCGCGAGGGACGCTACGTGGTCGGCGTCAAGTTGCACACGCAAGGCATGACGCTCGATCAGGCCGCCGCTTTTCTCGTCAAAAACGCGTATATGACCGAAACGAACGCACAGCGCGAAGCGTTACGCGGTACGCAAGATCCCATGTACGGCTACTACACTCTGGGAAAGCTGATGATTCTCAAGCTGCGGAGCGACTATCAAAAGAAGATGGGCAGTCAATATACGCTCGAGGGCTTCCACGACGCGCTCCTGGCGCATGGCGATCCGCCTATTCCATTGCTCCGCCCGATGTTGCTGGGTGCG
>DASZFB010000321.1:0-4964 GCA_035940275.1 Candidatus Eremiobacteraceae bacterium
TCGCGATCTCGACGCTGCAAGACATGCAAGACCTGTTCGCAGGCATAGACCTCGGGCGCATCTCGACCTCGATGACCATCAATTGCACGGCGCCCGTCGCACTCGCGATGTACATTGCCACGGCCGAATCGCAAGGCGTACCGGCCGCGAAGCTGAGCGGCACCTTGCAAGCCGACATGCTCAAAGAGTACATCGCCCAGAAAGAATGGATCTATCCGCCCGAGCCCTCGATGCGAATCATCACGGACATGATGTCGTACTGCTCGACGCACGTGCCGAAGTGGAATACGATCTCGATTTCCGGCTACCACATTCGCGAAGCAGGTTCTACTGCGGTGCAAGAGCTCGCGTTCACGCTTGCGGATGGTTTCGCATATGTTGAGGCGGGCGTTGCAGCAGGCATGGACGTTGACGCGTTTGCACCGCGCCTGTCGTTCTTTTTCAACGCTCATTCGGACTTTTTCGAGGAGATTGCCAAATACAGGGCCGCAAGGCGCATCTGGGCGCGTCACATGCGTGAGCGCTTTAAAGCCAAGAACCCGCGCTCGTGGACGCTGCGTTTTCACACGCAGACCGCGGGCTGTTCTGCCACGGCCCAGCAAGCTGATAACAATATCATGCGCGTTGCGTTCCAAGCACTCGGCGCAGTGCTCGGTGGCACCCAGTCGCTGCACACGAACTCGTTGGACGAGGTGCTCGCTCTCCCTACGGAACAAAATGCTCAGATCGCTTTGCGCACGCAGCAGATCCTGGCCTATGAAACCGGAGTCGGCAATGTCGTCGATCCACTTGGTGGTTCGTACTACGTCGAGAAACTAACCAACGAAATGGAAGAAGGGGCCGAACGATATTTCGAGCGCATAGCCGAATTCGGCGGCGTCATCCCCGCAATCCATGCCGGATTCTTCCAGCGAGAGATTGCGGACGCGTCGTACCGCTATCAACGCGAAATCGAGACGGGCGAACGCATCATCGTCGGCGTCAATGACTTCGTGCAAGAAGAAGCCGAGCAGATCTCGCTGCTGAAGATCGACCGAGCAGTCGAACTCGAGCAGTGCCACCGCGTCGCCGAGTTCCGAGCATCGCGCGACGAAGAGGCCGCACAACGGGCACTCGCCCGTATCGCGGATGCGGCGCGAACGGACGAGAACCTCATGCCGCACTACCTCGACTGCGTACGCAGAAAAGCAACGTTGGGCGAAATATCCGAAGCGCTCGTTCCTGTGTTCGGTCGCTATCGCGAGCCAGCGGTAATTTAGCAATGGCTCGGCCGATTCGCATCCTCGTCGCAAAAGCCGGGCTCGATGGTCACGACCGCGGCGCAAAAGTGATTGCGCGAGCTCTGCGCGACGCGGGCTTTGAGGTCATTTACACGGGCTTGCATCAAACGCCCGAACAGGTCGTCGAGGCGGCAATTCAAGAGGACGTCGACGGCATCGGGCTCTCGGTGCTTTCCGGCGCGCACATGACGCTCTTCCCGCGCATCAAAGAATTGCTCGTGAAGGACAATGCGGGGGATATCGTCCTTTTTGGTGGCGGAACGATTCCAAACGAAGATGTGAAGCCGCTGCTAGGTGCCGGCGTCGCCGGAGTTTTCACGCCGGGCACGCCGATGGCCACGATCGTCGACTTCGTGCGTCGCGAGTGCGGCAAGAGGGTTGGAGCGTAGGTCAATTGCGTGAGCTCTGATATCCGCGTCCGTTTTGCGCCAAGCCCCACAGGATATCTTCACGTTGGCGGAGCGCGAACTGCACTGTTCAACTGGCTCTTCGCCCGTCATCATGGCGGGCGGTTTGTACTGCGCATCGAGGACACGGATGTCGCGCGCAATCGTCCCGAGTACACGCAGGCGATCTACGAGGGTCTGCGCTGGATCAAACTCGACTGGGACGAGGGCCCCGATATCGGCGGAGCGTACGGGCCATATCTCCAAAGCGAGCGCGTCGCGAGGCACCTCGCTGCCGCCACGCAGTTGCTCGCAAGTGGAAAAGCGTACGAATGCTTTTGTTCCCAGCGCCCGACAGACGACGATGAAAACGACGACGACGATTCCGCTGACAACATAGCGTCGCGAGCGCACTCGCGCCCCGACGAGCAAGCGTGCCGCTGTGCGCAACTCAGCGACCAGGAGAGAGCCGATGCCAGATCGCGGGGACCTGCCGCGATTCGCTTTGCGGTTCCAGCGGGGCGTGACTTCGTCGTCGACGATCTCATCCGCGGTAAGGTAACGTTCCCCGGTGAAACGGTCGGTGACTTCATCCTCGTCACAAGTGACGGCCGCGCACTCTATAACCTGGCCGTTGTCGTCGACGACCACGCGATGGAAATTTCGCACGTTATCCGTGGTGACGAACATCTTGCCAACACCCCGAAGCAGCTTTTGCTCTACGAGGCCTTCGACTGGAAGCCACCCCAGTTCGCGCACATTCCCATCATTCTCAACGCACAGCGCCGCAAGCTTTCGAAGCGCGACGGCGCGACGTCGCTCAATGACTATGAAGCGATGGGCTACGTGCCCGACGCGGTCGTCAACTTTCTCGCGCTGCTCGGGTGGTCGCCGCGCGACAATCGTGAGCTGCTCACTCGTGACGAGCTCATCAAGCTCTTCGATCTTGACGGCGTCGTCAAGCACCCCGCCATTTTTGACACCGCAAAGCTCGGCTGGATGAACAAGGAGTACATCAAGGCGGAGCCGGCCACCACGCTTGCCTCGCGTGTCATCGACCTCATGCATCGGAGCAACCGCGACGGCGCCTTCGACCGAGCCTATGTCGAACGAGTCGCCTCGCTCCTCCACGACCGGGTGCGCACGGTTGTTGACGTCCTCGAGCTGGGATCCTATTTTTTTACCGACGGCGCGATCGAACCAACTGAAGAAGCGCTCTCCAAACACTGTGCGAAGCCCGAGACGATAACATACTTGCAGGACGTGCGCGGCGCGCTCACAGGGCTGACCTCGTTCGATACCGCGTCGGTTGAGCGGGGGATCCGCGACCTTGCCGCTGCGAAGGGCGTCAAGGCATCAGAATACATTCATCCGCTGCGCGTGGCCGTTACAGGCGAGGCAGTGAGCCCCGGAATCTTCGAGGTCTGCGCGATTTTAGGTCGTGATCGAGTCCTCGCGCGCGCTGACGCCCTCATCGCGATGTTAAATGCAGGTGCGCGGGCCCACGCCAAGGCGGCGCACTGATGAACACCGTCCACGCCGTCGTTTTGGCCGCCGGAAAAGGCACCCGCATGAAAAGCCGCCGCCCGAAGGTGTTGCACGAAATTTGCGGGTCGAGCATGCTCGCGCAGGTCATTCAGACGCTGCAGCGCTGCGACATCGGGGATATACGCGTCGTTATCAATCCGGAGCTGCGGGAGCATATGGAGGCGCTGGGTCTCCGAACGGTCGTGCAAGAACCGCAGCTGGGAACCGGCCACGCAGTGCAGCTCGCACTTGCAGATATGCCAAGCGACAATATCCCGGTCCTGATTGTCAGTGCTGATATGCCGCTTGTGCCCGAGCAGCTTTTGCGCGACGTCGTTACAGCTCAGCGCTCGGATAAGGCGGCACTCGCCATGGCGACGGCCCGCGTGCCCCTCCCGTCCTTCTTCGGACGCATCGTTCGCGAAGGCGGGAAGCTCGCTCGCATTGTTGAGCAGCGCGACGCAACGCCTGCGCAACTCGCAATCGATGAAGTCAATGCCGGCATCTACTGTTTTGACCAGGCTACGCTGCGCCGGGCGATCGCTGAGCTCTCAACCGACAATGCGCAGGGCGAACTCTATCTCACCGACTGCATCGCAGCGCTCGCACGTGCGGGGGAGCGCATTGTCACCGTCGAGGCAGCGGATCATCGCGACGTCATGGGTGTCAATAATCGGGTCGAGCTCGCCGCCGCGCGTGCGATCCTTCAGCAGCGCATTCTCGAGCAGCATATGCTCGCCGGTGTTACGATCGTTGACCCGGCAAACACCTACATCGATGCGGCGGTGAAGATCGAGCCCGACACGACAATTCATCCCCAAACGCATCTGCATGGGCGCACAGCGATAGGCCGCGGTTGCCTCATCGGCCCTAATACCTCGATCAGCAACAGCAGCATTGCAGACGGTGCCGAGATCGTGCAGTCAACGGTCAAGGAGTCCATCGTTGGCGAGGGCGTGACCGTCGGTCCCTTCGCGCACCTGCGTGGCTCGACGGTTGTCGAGCAGGGTGCTCGCGTCGGCAACTTCGTCGAAATGAAGAACACACGCATGGGGAGAGGCGCAAAAGCGAGCCATCTGTCGTATCTCGGGGATTCCGAGATCGGGGAGCACACGAACATCGGAGCCGGCACGATCACGTGCAACTACGATGGTAAGAAAAAACACAAGACAAAAATCGGCAAAGGAGTGTTCATCGGATCAAATTCGTCGCTGCGCGCGCCGATTGAGATTGGCGACGATGCTGTGACGGGCGCCGGATCAGTGGTGCTGCATGACGTACCGCCTGGAGAGCGGGTCGCGGGCAATCCCGCGCGATCGTTAAAGAAGAAGGGCGCCGCAGAGCCGACGTGATCGGACAAGCTGGATGGATAATCGCCGCCGTCTGCGTGCTCGTCGCAGCGGCGGTTTTCGTCTGGCAGCGAAGGCATATCGCTGCGCTAACGCATGAGGTTCGCAGTGCGGAGCAACGGCTCGCGCTGCTCGCGCAGATCGCACCGCCGCTGACCGAAGCCGCACTCGAGTCGACTCCTCAGACTTGCGAACGCATCGTCGAACGGTTCCTCGCACTCGTACCTTCACAGACCGCGCTTTGCTTTGTTGCGATCGACGGACGCATGGTGCTTGGCGCGAGATCGGATGCTGGATACGCACAGTTCTTACGCGTGGGCGAAGCCTATGAAGGCGACACCATCGTGGACTGGGCACAGGCACACCATGGCGCAGCGATCGTCGGCCCTGCGCGGGCAGATCTTCCGGCTGATGTTTCCGTC
>DASZFB010000322.1:0-8395 GCA_035940275.1 Candidatus Eremiobacteraceae bacterium
GCGTGCAGGACCGGCTCGGGCGCTGGTTTCTCGTGGCGAGCGGCATGGCAGGTGCGACTGCGCCGATCGCGCTGCAACAGAATGCCGCGTTTTCAATCGCTCGTCTAGTAGACGGTTCGGTCGATTACCCCCTGACCCCAGCGCGCCTTGGCTTCCTGTTTGTGGCCGAAGGCGAGGTCACAGCAAACGGCGAGACACTCAAGACAGGTGATGCAGTTCGCATGGCCGCCATCACTGGTCTCAGCGTCAAGGGCAGCGGCGAACTTTTGCTCTGGGACGTGCCGGACGCGGGCCAATAACGGCCGATATATATTAAAGAAGATGGCTGACGCACCTCAACTCTCAACACAAGAAGACTTCAGCTCCGCCGCTGAGGTCGCTCTCGGGCTGCTTCGCGAGAAGGTCGGCCTTAGTTTTTGGATGACGACGAGAGTCGCGGGTGACGATCTCATTGTGCTCAGCACCGTCGGCGACGGAATCGAGATCAAACAAGGCGATACGATGCTATGGACCGACACGCTGTGCTGGCGCATGGTGGCCGGCAGCGGACCGCGTGCAGCGCCGAGAGTCGCAGACATTCCCGCCTACGCGTCGGCACCTGCTGCGGAAAATCTCAAGGTTGGATCCTATATCGGGGCCCCGCTGATGCTTGGCGACGGTAAAGTGTATGGCACGCTCGCCGGGATGGATCAAGAACCTAAAGATGATGGCCTGAAACAACACCTGTGGCTTGTCGAAATGGTGGCTGCGCTGTTAGGCGCGATTCTCAGGCACGAGCAGGAAGCGAGCGAAGGGGCAGGCTTGGTCAGTCAAATCGAGGGCGAAGTACTTGTCGACAAGCTTACCCAAACGTTCAATCGTCGCGCCTTCGACCGTATCCTCACCGCTGAGGAAGCTCGCTGCGCGCGCCACAATCATTCCGCCTGCGTCATCTGCGTTGATATCGACAGCCTGCGCGCGATCAACGACAAAGAAGGACGCGACAAAGGCGACGCGATCCTGCTCAGGCTTGCGCAGATCTTGAAGCGTGCTTGCCGTGGCTACGATATTGTCGCGCGTACCGGCGAAGACGAATTTGCTATCCTTGCGGTCGAGTGCGGGCTCAAAGGCGCAAAGGGAATCTACGATCGCATTATGAGCGGCTTGCAAAAGGAAGACATAAAGGCCTCCCTCGGTATTGCGCTGCGCAACGCGGCAACTGGCCTGCCTCGGACATTCGACGAGGCGACGAACACGCTTCTCAACGCGAAACGTCTTAAGTAATAAAACGGACCTAAAGGTCCGTTGCTGCAAAGGTCCGCTGCTGCAAGTTCCGTTGTTGCAAAGATCCGTTGCTGCAAAACTAAGCTTTTGCGGTGGCGGCCTGATAATATTTCGACGTGGGCGGATGATCGAGCTGCGTTGCGAGCAGCGACGTCGCGTGCACAACTTTATCAAGGGAAACGCCGGTTTCAATCCCCATGCCGTCCAGCATATAAATCAGATCTTCGGTCGCGAGGTTGCCGGACGCTCCTGGCGCATAGGGACACCCACCGAGACCGCCTGCGGACGAATCAAAGATCGCGACGCCTGACTGCAGACCGGCGACAACGTTTGCGAGCGCAGTGCCGCGCGTGTCGTGGAAATGCAGCGCGAGACGCCCGCCATCGATCTTCTGCAACAGCAGGTCGCACAGCTCGGCAACTTTGCCGGGCGTCGCAACGCCGATCGTGTCACCGATGCTGATCTCATCAATCTCGAGCGCGATAAGTTGTAGCACAACGTCGAGCACTGCGGCAGGTTTGACCGTACCTTCGTAAGGACATCCAAAACTCGTCGATACATAACCGCGCACCCTCATCTCGTGCTTCTTCGCGGACTGAATGACCGGTTTGAAGCGCTCGATCGATTCGGCAATCGTTGCGTTGATGTTGTGCTTGTTGAAGGTCTCCGATGCGGCGGTGAAAACGGCGATCTCATGCGCTCCTGATGCGAGAGCTCGCTCAAAGCCGCGTTCGTTGGGCACAAGAACCGGGTAGCGTACTCCGGGCTTGCGCGTAATGGCACGAAGCACGTCCTCGGCGTCAGCGAGCTGCGGGATTGCCTGGGGGTTGACAAATGAGGTCACTTCGATAGCGGGGAGTCCCGCATTGGTAAGCGCGTTAACGAAGCGTACCTTGACTTCAGTTGGGATAAGCGCGTGCTCGTTTTGCAACCCATCGCGGGGACCGACCTCCACGACTGTGACTCGTTGCGGCAACGAACCGAAAATTGCGGCCATCCGTTTACTCTTCCGAGATCTCAGCTAAGATATCGCCGGAGCTTACACTTTGGCCAACGCGTGCGTCGACCGCGGTGATGGTTCCGGGATACGGCGCGACGATTGCGTGCTCCATCTTCATCGCTTCCATAACGAGCAGAACTTGAAATGCGGTGACTATTTCGCCGGGCTTCACATTGACCTTCACAATGGTGCCGCTCATCGGCGCTTCAACCGATCCCTTTACTGCGTCGCCGCCGTGACGATGCGCGGTGTCGGCGGCGTCCGTTGGCTGTTGGGGCAGCGCAAACCGGACGGTTCCCCCGTTGAGACTGACTGCCGCGCCCTCCGCTGTGAGCCACGCCGCGAACTTCATCGTGCGCGAATCAGTTGTCAGCGTAAACGCTCCGCCGGCGCTTTCCGACACAATTGCGGCTCGATTTCTGCGTTGGCAAAGCCAGCCTCCGTCTTGATAGCTCCAGTGCACTTCAATCTCGTCATGCGCCAAGTTCACGCGCCGTACGTCCGCACGATGACGCCAGGCTCCGATGCGCAGCCAAGGATCTGCAGGTTGGTCATACTTGGGCGTGGCTAACGACTGCAGTGCACCTGCGACAGCAAGTTCGGCAAGCTCGCGATCAACTCGGTGCTCCAGCATCTCCGGACGAAAGTGCTCCGGCAAGAAATTGGTCGTCGTGTCGCCACTTATAAAAGCGGGTTGCTCGGCTAGCCAGCGCAAGAGTCCGATGTTGGTTGTCACGCCCCCGACAAGATAGTTCTCTAGCGCGGCCGCCAGTTTTATAATTGCCGCCGCACGAGTTGCGTCGTGGACGATGAGCTTCGCTAACATCGGGTCGTAGGCCGGCGACACCTCGGAGCCTTCTTCAACGGCGACGTCGTTGCGCACGCCTGGAAGCTCAGGAGTTTCAAATGTCGTGATTGTGCCCGTCGATGGAAGAAAATCGTGAATCGGATCTTCAGCGTAAATGCGAACCTCAATCGCGTGACCCTTCGGCGGCCGCTTCTCGATTTGAAGCTTGTCGCCAGATGCGACAATGAGCTGTTCGCGCACCAAGTCCGTATCTGTCACCATCTCGGTGACGGGATGCTCAACTTGAAGCCGCGCATTCATTTCAAGGAAGTAAAAGCGTGCATCCTCGTCGAGAACGAACTCGACCGTGCCCGCGTTGACGTAACCCACCTCTCGCGCGATCTTCACAGCCGCTTCTTCCAGCTCGGCTCGCAGTGCGACGTCGACGGCGGGCGACGGGCTCTCTTCAAGTATCTTTTGATAGCGGCGCTGAATCGAGCATTCGCGCTCGCCCAATGCGATGCAGGTGCCATGCGCATCGGCCATGATTTGAACTTCGATGTGGCGAGGATTCACGACGAAGCGCTCGAGAAACACTGTCGGATCGCCAAACGCCGCTTGCGCTTCGCGTTGGGCGCTCTCAAGAGCCGATCCCAGCTCGTGCACGTCCCTCACGAGACGCATGCCTCGGCCGCCCCCACCGGCCGCAGCCTTGATAAGCAACGGTACGCCAATCTCGCGCGCTGCCGCCTCAAGAACGTCGCGCGACTGCGCGCGTTCGAGATAGCCGGCAAGCACGGGAACACCGGCGGCAATTGCAGTTTGCTTTGCGCTAATCTTATCGCCGACCGCACGCATCGCCGAAGGCGATGGACCAATAAACGTCACCCCGGCGTCAGCGCAGGCCTGTGCGAAATCCGCATTCTCTGAGAGAAACCCGTAACCCGGATGGATTGACTTCGCATTGGTGCGCTTCGCCGCAGCAATGATGCGGTCGCCGCGCAGATAGGAATCGCGCGCCGAGACGCCTCCGATTGATACGGCTTCGTCGCACGATCGGACGTGCAACGCATGTACATCCGCTTCAGAGAACACCGCGATTGAACGAATGCCGAGAACGCGGCACGTGCGAGCAATTCGCACTGCGATTTCGCCGCGATTGGCGATGAGAACTGATTCGAAAGGCTTGGCTAGCGCCACGACGGGCGGCGCTTGTCCAGAAATGCCCGTAAGCCTTCTTGCCCCTCAGGGCTGACACGCTGGCCAGCTATGCGTTCGGCAGTCCACCGGCGCGCTTCATACGGAGTCAGACTATCCACGGTGCGCGCGATCTCTTTTCCGAGCCGAGCCGCGCTGGGGCCGCTTGTCAACAGCTCCTGGATCTTGCTTTCTACCGACGCGTCGAGTTGCCCGGGCGGCACAACCTCGTGGACGAGACCGATGCGCATAGCCCGATCGGCACTGAAGCGTTCCGCCGTTGGGAAAAGTGCGCGTGCGTGCGACTGTCCAATCTTGCGCAGCACGAAGGGCGAAATAACCGCCGGCACGATGCCGAGTTTCGCCTCGGTGAATCCGAAGAGCGCATCTTCTTCTGCGAGAACGATATCACACACGGCGATGAGTCCCGCCCCGCCTCCAAGCGCAGCCCCTTGCACCTTTGCGATCGTGGGCACCGGACAGTTGTCGATTGCCGCAAACATGTCGGAGAGACGCAACGCATCTTCGATGTTTTGTGCTTGGCTCATGTCGAGCGCCGCGCGCATGTAGTTGATGTCGGCGCCGCCGCAAAAAATCGCGCCCTCGCCTTCGAGGACAATGACACGGACGTTGGGTTTGTCGTCGAAGGTTCGGAAGGCGGCCGTCAGCTCTGCGATGACCTGCGCATCGAGAGCATTGCGAACCTCAGGACGGTTGAGCCGGATCCGAACGACGCGCTCGTCGCCCGCAATGATAATCGATTCGCTCATTCGTGTCCGGTCGGCGTGAAGCCGACCGCTCCGTTAACGGACCTAAAGGTCCGTTGCTTCAAGGATCAAGCGGACCTAAAGGTCCGCTGCTGCAAACATCCGTTGCTTCACATTCTAAAGATGCCGAACTTCGTGGGGCGCGGCGGAGCATTTGCGGCAGCCGCGATGCCGAGCGCGAGCACGGAGCGCGTTTGCGCCGGATCGATAATGCCATCGTCCCACAGGCGCGCCGTGCTGTAGTACGGATTGCCTTCGGACTCGTACTTGTCGAGAATGGGTTGAGTAAAGTCCCGCTGCTCTGCTGTGGTCATCGTCTTACCTTGACGCTCGAGCCCCTCCGTGCGTACGGTGAGCAACACGCTTGCCGCTTGCGGACCCCCCATGACCGAGATGCGCGCATTGGGCCACATCCATAGTTGCCTGGGTCCGAATGCGCGCCCGCACATGCCGTAGTTTCCGGCGCCGAACGATCCGCCAATGATCACCGTGAACTTCGGCACCTCTGCGTTGGCGACCGCCATGACCATCTTCGCGCCGTCCTTGGCGATGCCGCCTTCCTCATACTGCTTGCCAACCATGAAGCCGGTGATGTTCTGCAAGAAGACGAGCGGTATCCCGCGCTCGCAGCACAACTCGATGAAATGTGTCGCTTTGAGCGCGCTCTGCGAAAAGAGAATACCTTGATTGGCGATGATGCCCACTGGCTGTCCTTCAATATGGGCAAAGCCGCACACGAGTGTCTGACCGTAGAGGGCCTTGAACTCGTGGAACTCACTCGCATCGACGATCCGAGCGATGACCTCGCGGACGTCGTACGGTTTTCGCCAGTCGCGCTGCACGATACCGTAGAGTTCTTGCGGGTCGTACTTGGGCGGACGAGCTTCTCGTAGAGGCCACGGCGTCTTCTTCTGATACGCGAGGTGGGCGACTGCTTCGCGCACGATGCCCAATGCGTGCTCGTCCGACAGCGCCAAATGGTCGGTGACGCCCGAGATGCGCGAGTGTACGTCGGCGCCACCAAGATCCTCAGCTGACACAACTTCCCCGGTTGCAGCTTTGACGAGCGGTGGCCCACCGAGGAAAATTGTGCCCTCACCTTTGACGATGACGGTCTCATCGGACATTGCCGGCACGTATGCGCCGCCCGCCGTGCACGATCCCATCACGGCCGCGATCTGCGTAATGCCCTTGCTTGACATCCGCGCTTGATTGTAAAAAATCCGTCCGAAGTGCTCGCGATCGGGAAAGACGTCCGCCTGCAAGGGTAAGAAAGCGCCGCCCGAATCGACGAGATACACGCATGGCAAATAATTTTGCTCTGCGATTTCCTGCGCCCGCAAATGCTTCTTGACCGTCAGCGGGAAGTACGTTCCGCCCTTCACGGTTGCGTCGTTGCCGATGATGACGCACTCGCGGCCGGAAACGACCCCGATACCCGTGACAATGCCAGCCGAAGGAGCTTCGCCTTTGTACATATCCCAGGCTGCGAGCGCGGAGAATTCGAGAAATGGAGTTTGCTTGTCGGTAAGCCGAGCGATGCGCTCCCGCACCGGCATCTTGCTGCGCGAAACATGCAGCGCCATGGCGTCTTTACCGCCGCCTTGACTCACCTGCGCGGTGCGTTCTTGAAGCTCGTTGAGAAGGTCGAAAAAATATTGCCGGTTGGCGGCAAATTCCGGCGATGAAGTGTCGACTCGTGTCTCTATGGCAGCCATGAGCAGCGAGAGAGTTACGTAAAGCAAGGGACCCAGCCTGCTCGACGCCAAACGCCGCTTGGGCTATGACAAAGCTGTTTGAGTGCGTTCCCAACATTTCCGAGGGTCGTCGCGCAGATGTTATTGCGAGCATCGGTCAAATGGCGGCAAGCGCACCCGGCGTCACGCTTATCGATACCCAAAGCGATCCTTCACACAACCGCTCCGTGTACACGCTCGTGGGAACGGGGGACGGAGTCGTTGAGGCGGCATTGCGCCTCGCGGGCGGTGCGGTTGAGAACATCGATTTGCGCACCCATTCGGGCGAGCACCCGCGCATGGGCGCAGTCGATGTTATCCCCTTCATCCCGCTTGAAGGCGCCGCAATGGAGGATGCTATTCTCCTCGCTCGGCGATGCGCCCAAGGACTTTGGGAACGCTACCGCGTTCCTTCGTATTTTTACGAGAACGCTGCGACCCGGCCCGAGCGCCGCGACCTCGCCGCGGTCCGCAAAGGTCAATTCGAAGGTTTGCTAACGGCGGTCAAAGACCCCGACCGCCGCCCGGATGTTGGCGAAGCTGAATTGCACCCAAGCGCGGGCGCGACGGCCGTGGGTGCTCGCGATTTCCTCATTGCCTTCAACGTCAATCTGGCAACGTCAGACATCAAACTTGCCGAGCGCATCGCGCTCGCAGTGCGCCAGCGCAGCGGCGGTCTCGTCGGCATCAAGGCGCTGGGGTTCGCGTTGCCGGACAACATCGTGCAAGTGTCGATGAACGTGGTCAACGTTGGGGCAGCGCCTCTATATCGTGTCACCGAACTCATTCGCTCCGAGGCGGCGGCGGCCGGCGTGAGCATCCGCAACTGCGAGCTCGTGGGAATCGCACCGCTCAGCGCAGTCCTCGTGAGCGCGGCGTACTACTTGCATTTCGATAGCATCGACCGCCAGCAGGTCACGTGGTAGGTCCCGCGACTCCGCGTTCCTACGCCATCACAAACGCGACCTTGGTGACACTTGCACCGTTGGCAGCTGCTGCTGGTCCACAAGCCCATGTTGACGTGTCAGACTTGGGCGTGATAGAAAAAGGAACCGTGCTCGTGGAACATGGCGTGATCACCGCTGTGGGCACGCACGCGGAGTGTAGCACAGCGGTCGCGCACGCGCGGTCGCGCTTTGCGAACTTCGACGAGCGCGACGCAGGCGGGTCAGTCGTCATGCCGGGTTTCGTCGACGCGCACACGCACGCGCTATTCGCCGGCAACCGGGTTGCTGATTTTGAGGATCTCGCGGCCGGACGCAAGCCGGCACTTGGCATGGGTTACACGATCGAACAGACGCGCGCCGCCAGGCCCGTAGACCTACTCGACATCGGCGCACGCCATCTCGCGTTCATGCTGCGTCACGGTACAACGACTGCCGAGGTCAAAAGTGGATACGCGTTGTCCGCGCCGGGCGAGCTCGCGCTGCTCGCCACCATCGCAGAACTGGGTACTCGCGCCGAGTTGCCGCGCACCGTGCCGACGTTTTGCGGAGCCCACGCTCTACCACCTGAATTTGCGGATTACGATTCGTTCGTGAACGAACTATGCGACAACATCCTGCCGCTTGTGGCGCAGCAAGGTGTGGCATGGTTTGGCGATGCGTTCTGCGAGGCCGGCTTTTTCACGCCGCAGCAATCGGAA
>DASZFB010000323.1:0-15004 GCA_035940275.1 Candidatus Eremiobacteraceae bacterium
ACCGCCACCGGCGAGCGCGCGTGCGCGCAACCCGTGAGCGCGAGCGCGAGCGGCACGAGGATAACGGCGAAACGAAGTCTGTTCATGATCCCCCCGAACTGGAAGCGTTGGGCGAGCTTGTTGCTGTTTGCAGCGAAGTGACGGCGCGGGTCACCTGATCTGTGAGGTCGACGGCGCTGCCGGCAGCGCGAGTAGAACCGAAAACGACGGCGATCCCGTCCTTTTGCGCGATTTGTTGGACTTGACCGCGCACTTGCTCCTCGATCTTCTGATAGAGATCGCGGCGGTCGGCTGCGAGTTTGTCGGCCTGCGCAGCGATGGCCTCGTTGTCTTGGAACTGCGTGTGAGCGATTGCGCTGTATTTGGTAATGAGGTCGGCCCGAATCTGGCGGTATGACGTTTCGGCTTTGCTGGCCTCGTCCACGTATCCTGATTGCATCTGGTTGTGAACGCTTTGCGCCTGCGCTTTGTACTTTTCGTTGCTCGCAAGGCGCGCGTTGGCCGCATTGAGCTGCTGTTGAAACTTGCCGCTGAGCTGTTGCATTTGCGGGTTCATTGCGGTCTGCATGTCGCGCTGGCGCGCGGCAAGCTTGGCCTGCGTGGCCGACTGGGTCGCTTTGCGCTCCGCATCGTATTTTGCCGCAGCCTGCGCGTTCAAGTTGCGTTCGAGCGCAGTGAGTTCTGCGTTGTCGCGAGCCTTGAGCGCGTTGATCTTGCTTTGCTCGCGCGAGTCAATCGCGCTCAGCTGATCCTGATACTGTTTGCGGTCTTTGTCGGAAAGGGCGAGGTTCTGCAACTTGGCTTGCAAGTTGAGTCGCTGCGTTTGATCGGCCTTGACCAAATCGATCTGATACTTGGTCTCAACTGTCGACAACTGCGACTCGCGCTGCTTGAGTTTCGCTCGCATGTCGTTGCCGATGAGCTGTTGCACCTGCTTGAGATGTTCGTTGTCCTGGCGGAACAGCTCGACGCGATAGCTGTTGAGCGTCGCGAACGCTTGCTTCTGCAGCGCCTGTGCTTGCTGGCCGTATTGTTGCTGCAATCCGCCGAGCACACCGCCCGAGTCGGGGCTTTGGCCGAGCGTCGCTGCCTGCAACCGGGCTATCGCCTCAGCCTCGCGTTGCTCGTAGTACGTTCGGCGCTGCGCGAGGTCTGCTTGGAATTTCTGTGCCGCTGTGGCGAGCTCGCGCTGCATCGCGTCATACGCGGCTGCCTGCTGTGGGCTTAAGCCGGCCGGCACGAGCGCTGCTTCCTGTTGCAGGATGCTAATTTGATCTTGCATCGCTTGCAGCTGCGCATGCAACGGGTGCGCTGCAATCACGCTGTCCATGTTGACGTATCCGACGGCGTTTGCGGACAGCGGGCCGGGCGATCCAAAGCCGAGCAGGTGGCCGGCTCCTTCACCACGGCCATGGCACGCGCCGACGCACAGCGCGAGAACCGCCACAAGCAACCCACGCCTTTGCATTCGTGCGTCTAGCATTTGTCTCTTATTGCAGCGCTTTCAACACGTCGGCGGTAACGTCCATGCCGCCGTACAGCTTGCTCTGAGCATCGATGACGAGCAACAAGCCTTTTTTCTTTGCGACGGCTGCGATAGCGCTCGTCGTGCTGTCGATTGTTGGCTGCACGATTTTCTTTTGTTGATCGGTGAGTTGTTTGTTAAAGCTCGCGACGATCGCTTGGCGCTGGTCGGCGCTCTTGCCCCGCAGCTGCGCGTTGAGCTGCCCCTGGAGACTTTGGCGGAACTGCAGGTAGTCGTCATTTGCCTTTTTTATCTTGGGCAGAGCGTCGATCTGGCGCTGATCGACGTAGCCGACATCCGAGGGCGGCGGCGAGTTCACGGGCGCAAGGACCGGCCCTGGTTGGTTGAGCATGTCGATGACGTCTTTGGTGACGTCAAGCCCACCATAAATAATGATAGTTTTGTCGACGACCACGCCCAAGTTCTTGTTGGCAGCGACCGAGGCAATCGCATTATTGGCGCGCTCGAGGAGCGGGCCGAAGACTTCGCGTTGCTTCGTGGCAGCGCGCTGGTTGAAGTCCGCGTAGATGCGCTGCTGGTCTGCTGGACCCTTGCCCTTAATCGCCGCCTGGAACTGCACACCCAGATCGCGCTGGAACAGGGCGAATTGTTGCTGCGCCGAGACGAACGGACCAAGCTGGCCAATCGCCGATTGATCGACGAACCCGATGTCGGAGATGTCCGTCGCCAGAACTTGGGGCGTGAATCCGACGATGAGCGCGAGGACGAGACCGCAGAGTGCTGCGCCTCGCACCCGACGTTTGTGATCGAAGGGGACCATGTGGTTGCCTTTCCTTATGTTAGAACGACTGGCCGATGCCGAACGAAGTGTGCGATCCTTGATTGCCGATCGCGAAATCGATGCGGATCACTTGGGGCAAAAGCGGCGTCTGCACGCGGATACCGATGCCCACGTCGCTTTGAAGCCCATAGGGCGCATTCACGTACGTGATCAATCCCGGAGCCGGTGTGAAGAACGGTGCGTGCGGCCCCGACGGCGGCGGCGGCGTCGGCAACGGGGTTGGCCCGAGGACCGGGGTGATGTACGGGGCGGCGCCGGAGTCCGCGAAAAGCGCTATGCCAAACTTCCTGTCGCTCGTCACCGGCACCCGCAACTCGAGCTGCCCAAGCACCTCGCGATTGCCGTAATAGACGAATTTCGTGCCCCGCAGCTGCTGGTCCGACAAGCTGAAAAGATCGTTATACGGCAGCGCGGTCGGGCCGCCGGCTGTCCAGCCGTAGTTGAGATGCAGTGCGATGGTTGAGTGGCGCCGGAATGGCCAGAAATGCGTATAGTCGGCGTCGGCCTTGCCAAACTGATAGTCGGAACCGAACGCCTTCAGCGCGATCTCGTCTGAGAAGGCCGACGTGCCGCCATGCCGAGGATTGGAAATGTCGTCGCGGTTATCTTTGAAGATCGCGGGAATAATGCTGCGCAAATTTGTGGATCCGGTCGTTGATTGGTTCACCCCGCTTGTGGTGGACGAAATGTTCGCAGCTCCCAAACTCAAGAACGCTTGCGGGAAGCCCGATGCTGTGACCTCCTGAAAAAGATGTGTCGCGGTGAGACCGATCGACACGCGAGTATAATCGGCGACCGGGTGACCAAAGCTCACGGCGACGCCAGAATTGCGCGCGGTGAAGTTCGCAAATTGATTCGAGCACGGCTGCCCGTTGGCAGTGCATGGGCCGCCGGCCACCGATGGCGAGAAGAGCGAGCTGAGCAACGGGGTGTTGAGGTTGGGCGCGACGGGCGTCGTGGAGAAGAACGGATTGTTGCCCGGAATTTTGTACACCGGCCGCGGTTGGTCGCTTTGCAAGTTGTTGAAGATACTGAAGGTCACCGAATTCGCCTTGAATTTTTGGATGTATGGCACGCCCACGCTGAAGTTGACGTTGCTGAAGTGGTTGCCTTTTTGCAGGTTGATGGACGCACTGTCGCCCGTGCCCGCCACGTTGTTTTGCGCAAACGAGATACCGACGCCGAATCCCTGACCGAACTGTCCGCCGCCGCCATAACTGAGATTGACGCCGGCGGTGCCGGTGCGTTGCTCGACGACGGTCCACACGAGCGTGATATACCCGCATTTGGAGCCGAAGGGTTTGGTTGCGAGGTCGACCGACTTAAAGAACTGCGTGTTGTTGATTGATTCATAGTCGCGGCGCAGCGCTGCGTCTGTGATGAGCATTCCCGGATGGAGCCGCAGCAACCGCCGGATGACGTAGTCCTTGGTGATGCTGTTGCCGGCGATTTCAATCGCGCCGACCTTCGCTTCGCAAATGGTTATGTTCACGACGCCTGGGTTGTCAACGTCGGGTGCGCCGTCCAGCACCGCGGAAAGCCCCGCGTCCTTATAGAGATTCTGAATCGCGCTCAGGTCCTGATTAAACACCTCGCCCGAGAAGGTGACACCCGGCTTCGTCTTCATGATGCCAAGGATGACCGGTGTCGGAAACACGGTATTGCCCGTGACATTGACGCGAGTGACCGTGACGCCTTCCTTTATTGCAATGTGAATCGTGCCGTCCGCATCGATTTTGATGTCTTGGACGTGCCGCGTGCCGATGTATCCCAGCTTGTCGTAGTACGAATTGATTTTTTGGATGTCGTCGCGCAGCGTGTTCGTGTTGAGCACGGTGCCGATCGTGGTGTCCATGAGCGCCAGCAACACGTCGCCCGTGACTTGCTTATTGCCGTCAAAGACCATCTTCGTGACAACCGGATTCTCCACAACGATGTATGAGACCGCAACGCCGCCGGGCGTCGGATGAATGTCAATCTTGACGTCGGTAAAATAACCGAGCGCGAGAATTGCCTGTTGGTCGGCCGCGAGCCGCTTGTTGTCGAGCGGCGTACCGGGCTGGGTGCGCACGACAGCTGCTATTCTGTCAGTCGGAACGTGACTGTTGCCGCGAATATTGACGGCTGTAATGATGGGCTGCGTCGCAGCGGGCGCTCCAAGACCCGAGACGAGGGAGAGCAAGCCGATAACTATCGCCGCAAGGGCGAGTCGCAGAAGGTTAGGCAACGCCGGATTCGCTCCTCATAAACTGGCGCCGGGTGGTGCGGACGGGCAACGCGCCTACGTCCTCCCCCCGCCCGAGGGAGCACAGTACGGGCCGCGTCATCATGGCCTCTAGGAACGGGACATTGAGTTCCGATGGTTCCAAAACGATTCCTTCCTATCTAATGGAACTGATAGCGCAAGTTGAGCGTCGTGTACGCGTACGCGGACGTCGCGGGGTTGTTCACAGTCGCAGCGAGAGTGGGCTGCGTCTGAATGAGGTCGAGCGACAAATAATCTCGCAGACGGTACGACACACCGTACGATTGCGCGGGCGGGACCGTGACTGTCGTCTGGTAGACTGCCGAGATCGAGTTCGTGAATCTCTTGCGCACTTCGATAGCGACGTTGCCCTGTGGGTTGAAGATGAAGGAGACCGACTCGACATTGAGCTGCTGGGCCAGCGCCGATTCGAACGGATAGAGCAGGCTGCGCGAAAGTTGCGCACTAAAGTAGTTTTGCGCCGTCTGCGTCAGCGCGCTCTGCGCTGTCGACGTTGAACCAGTCAGAGTCGCGATCTGAGGTGCGTGCAGCAAGGTTGCAACGATCTCATCGCGGCTCATGGAGGGGCTCGACGACAAATCGGTGCTGAGGTTGTCGACGCGGCCGGTGATATGCAGCGTGATTTCTACGCCGCTGGTATTGGTCACAGCCGTCACGTCCATCGTCGGAAGCAAGCCGGCGTTGGGATCGAAGGTCACCGTGCCTGACACGAGACGGAAATTCGTGTCGAAGTAGCCGACCTGTCCTCGAACGGCATAGAATTGGCCGTCGAGTGTCGGAGCTCGCAGATTGCCGGCAATGACGATGCCGCCGGTCGCGGTGAGATCGATCGCATTGCCGCCGCGCACGCGAACGTCTTTGCCGGCGGTCACAGCTACCTTCATGTCGACGGGAGGCACGACAAGTCCGGTCGGCGCCGGCGTCGGTATTCCGATCGTTGTCAGCAGTTGCGGCCTGGTGCCCCACACGTTGCCACCGTACACGATTGTGTGGCCAGGGCGCAGGTGCGGCACGCCCGGCGCCTGCTCAGGGGCACTCGCATTCGCTGTCGCAGCGCCGCCGGTTGCGAGCGCGTAGATCGCAGAGAACGGAACGACCGCGCTGGAGATCGCAACGGATCCTTCGAGGTAAGGCGTCACGCCCGAGCGCGTCACGTCCAAGCTTCCGTCGAGCGTGCCGCGGAGCCAACCGGGCACGTCGACCTGCGCAGCGTGAAATCCCACGCGGGTTGAGAATTGCAGGCCCGCATTCGAGCGCAAGCCTTCGGCGGGAACGACGTGAGCCGATCCCTGCACTTCGACCGTTCCTTTGCCGGCGTTGCCGCGCAGGTTGTTCAGCGAAATCGTATCGTGGTCGAAGCGAATGTCGGCGCCCAGGTTCGTCACCGGCACGAGTTGCAGCGGTGACTGAATGCTCGCGTAGCGTATTTGCGCCAAACCCGTGCCGATGGGATTGCCGGCTTTCCCTGAAATCGACGCCACGGCGTTCAGATTCCCCGTGAGCGTCGCGTATCGCTTGATGATGGGGTTGACGACCGAGAGATCGACTCGCTCCGCGCGCATGGTCAACCCGATCGCGCGATCCTTTGGACCAAGAGCAAGCGGCTGCAATTGCAAGGGAAGTTCACCCGAGATGCTCACGTGGCCGCGGTTGCCGGCAAATGTCAGCGCGGTGTTGCCGATGCTAATCTGGCCCGGCGCGTAGGTGGCGTTGATATTCGCGCGATCGAAAGCCACACCGTACACGGTAGCGCTCCCCGCATCGACGCTTGCTGATGCCACTGGGCGCTGCACGGTCCCCGCCAAGCTGACGTCTGCGTTTGCACTTCCACCGAGAGAACCCGGGACGCGCATCGCGGTTGCGATGGACGCCAAATCGGCAGCGTGCAACTTCGCTTTGCCGGCGATGCGCCTGCTGTCAAATAAATAGCGGCCCTGTGCGGTAGCGGTCAGATACGGCAGGGTGATATCTCCGCGCGTCAGCGTGACACCCTCAGCGTCGCTGGATAGCGCGCCGCTCATCGAATCGATCGACATGTGCCGTAAATGCGCGCCGCGGAGTGCAAACGTCGCGGTGCCGATCGGATTGCGCAGCGTGCCCACCATTTGACCTTGCGCGTCGAGTCTGCCGGATAACGCGAGATTTTCTTGGTGGATGAGCGGCAACGTCGCGGCAAGATCGACGTTACGCAGGCTTCCTTTGACGCGATAACGAGCGGTCCGCCAATCCGGCAAGCCCGATTTATTGGGGCGGAAGCTGGCCGTGCCGGCAACGGAAGTCTCACCGACCAATCCGCTTTGTTGTACGGATGCACGCAGCGCTCCACCCCGGCTGTCAAAATCAGCGCTGAGATGACCGAGCGGATAGTCGCGCAGCGCGGCATCGTCGAGGCGGAACGTGCCATCCCACGCGAGCGTGCCGGCATTCGATGCAACGTCGATGTTGAATCCACCCGTACCCGCGAAGACGTCGGCGCCGCCGAAGAAATCGTTGAAGTCAGTCATGTCAACGTGCGGACTTGTCGCTTGCACGCGGAAGGTACGCGGCGACACGTCACCTGCAAGCGCGAATTTCGAACTGCCAAGTTGTACTGAGGCACCGCTGAGCGCGAAAGCACCTGGATGCGCGCGAATTCGTCCGCGCAAATCGTTGAATGCGACACCGCGAATCGTGCCGAGGTCGGTGTTGACGAGACCGTCGAGCTGTGGAGCAGAGCCGCTGCCGCTGAGCTGGACGTTTGCGTTAAACGCGCCGGTCAGCGGCATGCGCGTTCCCGAAAAACGATTGAATCCGGAGAGATCGCCTTCACGAACCCTTACGTTCAACGCGAGCGACGTTGCCGAGACTCCGCTCGAACCCAGGCCGACGCTCCCACTCACGGTCGCACGGTTTCCGGCAAACGTGATGCGGCTCGCGTTCGAGCGAAGCGTCGTGCCCGCGTAAAGAATATCCAGATCACCGCTCACTGGCTGCTGGTCGACCGAGCCGCGTAGCGTGGCAGCAGCAGCAACATCTGGTGCGGAGACATTGCCGTCGATCGTCGCGAACGCCACCCCTGACCCACTTTGCAGAGGCAGCGAGAAACCTTTGATGCCGCGCAGATCGATTCGCGACGCAAACGCTCTGACGTGAGCGTTGGTAGCGCTACCCGTGCCGCCGCGTTGCAGACTACCCTCCGCCCACACATCCGTGCCCGCTCCACCAACGTTTGCGAGCAACGACGTGCGTGTGCCGGTATTGTCGAGCATCGCCGCGCCGCTGCGCAGGCTGACTCCGGCAATGCTCGCGTTGGCGCTGTGCATGCTCGTTCCGAGCAGCCAACCAGTTCCGAACGAGGCCGCCGCAAAAGCGCCGCTCACCTGTCCTTGCGGACGAAGTCGCGGAAACGCGGGCGCGAGAGCGTTAAGATCTGCGGAAGCATCGCCACGTAACAACGCCGCGCTGACAGCCAGGCGCGGCGTGAGAAGCAGATCGCCTGAAACACGCGCCTGCGCTGAGCCTCCGCGCACCGTGGCCTGCACGACATGAACGTGTCCGTTATTCCCGCCGGCGACGAGCGCAACGTCACCATAGTCGACGCCTTGAAGCATGAGTCGCGATGCTCGAGCATCAATGGCGATGTCGGGCCGATCGCCCGTTCCGTCAATGAGCGCCACACCACTCAGCGTTGTATCTAATGATGGAAGCGATGCCGAAATGCCCCCAATGTCGGCGAATTCGGCGGCACCCCCGCGCACGTGCAGTCGAGCGCGGGATGCAACGAGCTCTCCCTTCCAAAGAGAGAGGCCTTTCTGGGGGTGCATCAGAGTCGCCGTGACCATTACCTCACCATGGTTCGCGCGATAGAGAAGCGGCCCGAACGATGTGCTCGTCGGATCGCCGGAGAAAAAAGTTTGCACCTGGCCACCGCTGCCGCCGGTGAGTTGTCCGTACCCACTCAGAGAAAGCTGCGCGATCGGTCCGCTAAACGTGGAGAATGCGCGCAGCGTTCCATCCGGATTCACGTTCGCCGCAAAAGGTACGTCGCGCGCCGGCATCGCTGCTTGCACGATGGCTTCTGCATTCAGCTCCGGCGCGTTGAGATCGACATCGCCGTCGAGCCACAGTTTCGCCCCCGCGTGGCCTACGTCGAGTGCCGACAGCGTTAGATGACCTGACTCGTAAAAAAATGACCCTCGTACGGCCCGTAGTGTGCCACTTGCGTATGTTGCACCGCGCGCTGTGAATGCGCCCGCCACATGCAGCTCATCGACCGGTCCATCTATGCGCAGGGCGACTTCGAAGGGTCCGCCGATGGGCCGCTTCTGCGTAAACGCCAACAGCGCGCGACTTTTTTCGAGCGACCCGCGTTGGCGGACGGCGAGCGCGAATTGTACGGCGGGGGTAAGGCGCAACGCACCTTCCGCCGTGAGCGGCACGTCTGCGGTCGTGCCGGTTAAGCGGCGCGTGGAAAGCCAGCCGTCATGAAATGATACGTGCCCGGCTAAATCACGGACTGGCACGATAAGGGGAAGGACCCGCAGTCGCATCGATCGCACGGTTGCGTCGCCGCTGAGGTGCCAGTCAGGCGATCCCAAAGCGTAGTCGATCGCGTACGCTTGCAGACGCAAGTCCGCGAGGCCCGTTTCCATGGCGAACGAGGGCGTTGGTGCAAAGGCGTCAACGATGGGAGCTATGGGGACGCCGTCCGCACGAACGGTTGCCCGCGCAAAGGATGCGACATCGTCTTCCACGAGCGATGCCGTCACGATTGCGTCACCTCGCGCGGTGCGCAACGCGCCGTTCAACTCGCCGCTGCTTCGTGCGCCTTGATCCAAATAGAGGTGCGCGGCAATGCCCACGAGCGCGAATATTCGTCCAGGTTTCGCGGCGAGCGGGTCGATGACTTCAATCTCGCCGTGCTGGACGACCGCGCGCAAGCGGAAGGGTGAAGCGTTGCTTTGTGCCGGTGGCGTAGCGGGACTCGGCGCAGCCGGTCCGCCCGAGCGCTGAAATAAGCTTTGAAAATTCCACGAACCATCGTCGCGCCGAATCAATCGGATGTGTGGTTTTTCCACGAGAATCGATTGCAAGCCATAGCGCCGGTCGCTTCGACCCGTCAGGCCGGCCGGATCGTAGTGAACGACTATACGCCTGGCGGCAAAAAAGATTTCGTGGCGATCGTCCTCGATGAGGATGTTGCTGCAGACGATGAGACCGCGCTTGAGTGAAATATCTCCGCCCGCCAAATGAAAACCACGCTGCCAAAGTATGAATCGCAGCGCAGTGGTGACAAGCGTCGTTCGGGTCGAGGGGATCACTGCGAGCACGACAATGAGCGCCGTCAGCCCAATGACGACGGCGCCCGCGATTGCTGCCAGCCTTTTCAGCCTGCGCATGTGTACGGATTATTCCCGTTTATTGCAACGAAAACCCGGGCTGGAGCATTCCTGGCCAACCTGAGGAATTTCTCAGCTTAGGCGCTCAGCGACATAGGGCGAGGGAGCGATTCACCACGCTCCGCTAGATGTCGAGATTGACGACGTCGCGTGCGTTATCCGCAATAAACTGCTTACGCGGTTCGACTTTCTCGCCCATGAGAATTGTGAACATCTCATCCGCCGCGACTGCGTCATCGAGCAATACTTTCCGCACGATGCGGCGATCCGGATCCATGGTGGTCTCCCATAATTGCTCCGGATCCATCTCACCCAAACCCTTGTACTGCTGGATCGTCGATCCTTCGCCCATCTCCGCCAAAGCTTTGTCACGCTCTTCTTCTTTGTAGCAATAGACGATTTTCTTGCCTTTGCGCACTTGATACAGCGGTGGCTGGGCTATGAAGAGATACCCGCCTTCGATAAGCTTGGCCATGTAGCGAAAAAAGAATGTGAGTAACAGCGTGCGGATATGTGCACCGTCCACGTCGGCATCGGTCATAATGTAGATACGGTGGTAGCGCAGCTTGCTGATGTCAAAATCCGATTGAAATCCCGCGCCGAGCGCGGTGATCAGCGTGCGAATCTCTTCGTGTCCGACGATCTTGTCGAGACGCGCTTTTTCGACGTTGAGAATCTTGCCGCGCAGCGGTAGGATGGCTTGGAAGTGGCGGTCGCGTCCGGCCTTCGCGCTCCCGCCGGCCGACTCACCTTCGACGAGAAATATTTCGCTGCGCGCCGGATCGCGTTCCGAGCAATCCGCAAGCTTGCCGGGGAGCGAGCCTCCATCGAGCGCATTCTTGCGCCGCGCAAGATCGCGCGCCTTACGCGCCGCCTCGCGGGCACGCGCCGCGTTCGCGCATTTTTCCACCAGCTTGCGCGCCGGGCCGGGATTTTCTTCAAGATAATACGTCAGCGCTTCGGCGACGACGTCGTCGACCGCGCCCCGCGCTTCAGCGCTACCCAGCTTGGCTTTGGTCTGGCCTTCGAACTCGGGGTTGGGTATCTTCACCGAGATGACGGCGGTCAGGCCCTCGCGGACGTCTTCTCCCGACAGATTGGCTTCAGATTCTTTGAGGATACCATTCTTCTTGGCGTAGTTGTTCAGCACGCGCGTGAGCGCAGAACGAAAACCGGCGAGATGCGTGCCGCCGTCGACCGTGTGGATGTTGTTTGCGAACGCCAGGACGTTTTCGATGTAGCCTTCATTATATTGGAAGGCGACTTCGACTTCGATGCTGCCGCGTTTCCCCACAACGTAGCGCACGTCGTGCAGCGGGCCTTTGTTCTTATTGAGGTGCTCGACGAAGCTCTTGATGCCGCCTTCGTATTCGAAGGATTGCTTCTTGTCGTTGCGTTCGTCGATGAGGTCGATGTGCAGACCGCGGTTCAGGAAGGCGAGCTCGCGCAAGCGCTGCTGAAGGATATCAAATGAGAAATCCAGGGCGGAAAAAATCTGGGGATCGGGTTTGAAGTGCTGCAGCGTTCCGGTGCCGTCGGCTGCGCCGATCACTTTGAGTTTTGAGGTGGGAATGCCGCGCGAGAACTTCTGTTCGTACAGTTTGCCGTCGCGCTTGACGTGCGTGATCATCCACTCGGAAAGCGCATTGGTCACCGAAATGCCCACGCCGTGCAGGCCGCCCGAAACCTTGTAGCCGAGCTGATCGAACTTGCCGCCCGCGTGCAGAACGGTCATGACCACCTCAATGGCGGGTTTGCCTTCCGAAGCGATCACGTCGACCGGGATGCCGCGCCCGTCGTCTTCAACCGACAGCGAGCCATCCTTATTGATTTTGACCTCGATGCGCTTGCAGTATCCGGCCAATGCTTCGTCGACCGCGTTATCGACCGCCTCGAAGGCAATCTGATGCAGGCCGCGCGTGCTCGTGTCACCCACGTACATGCCCGGCCGCTTGCGAACGCCTTCCAGGCCCTTGAGAACCTTGATGTTCTCTGCGCCGTAGCCATCGTTCGATTTGGTCATAGGGGTGGCTTTGATTTCCTTGCGAGCCTGAGCCAAATTACAGTTTCTTTCTCATAGGGACGCGCACGGCGAATGAATCCGCGTACCAAAAATGCGCCAATTCGGGTCTACCTTTTATGGTTCTCGCGGGGTGCCCGACGAGCCTCTTGGTTTTGCGCTAGAGCATCGCCGAATAGCACAATCATCCAATCACGACCGAGCATGTCCGTGACTACCGCGCGACCGATGTCGCGTTGCGCGAGGCCGGTCGAAAGCATAAGGTAACTCCATGCGACGACGCGGTCTTCCGTCGAAACGGTCCCGCGCCTCAGACGCCGCTGCGCGGATTCAATGTCGGATTGCCAGCGCGTGAGCAGCCGCTGCCTCGAGCGATCGTATGCAGCAGAGGTCACCCGCGGCATCGCTGCGCGCACGTCGAGAAACGACAACCAGGGCGCCTGCATGAGTGCGCGTTCAATCGCGCCATCGACCGCGCGGCGTTTGGCTTCCGCGCAGGGTGCGCACAATGTGGCCTTAGGCGATTCCGGAAAAAAGCGTTTCTCGCACGAAGGACAGACTTTCCAACCGGCATTGTCGCGCTCCGCGTTAAGATCTTTCTGGAGCGCTTCCAACCGTGCGAGCGTGGTAGCAAGATCCTGTGTTTGTTCGACGCGATCGCTTGCGGGCAGCTGCGCTTTGGCATTGGGGCGCGCCTTTGCAGCACGCGCACGCGAGCGCTCGCCGTCCAACAACAATTTTGTGCGCCCGCTTGCGATCATAAAGCGTAATTTGTGCAGGCGCTGCTCGGGAAATGCTCGCTGCAGGACGGCCATGATGCGTGGCGCGTGCAGGCTCAACTCGTCGCTCCACGCGCTGCTCGCCGTGAGGACCGTTAACACGCCGTTTCTGAATTTCGTGGGCCGGCTGCGACGCGCAACGTCAACACCCACAGCCTCTTCCCACGCTGCAGCGAATGCCGCTGAGGCGTGATCCGCGAGCGCCCCGACGTTGCGGCCGGCGTGCGGTGTCCAGCCCGCGAGCAACGTGCCCAGACTGCGCGGCCCTTTCATACGCGTGCCGACTGCGACAAGTGACCGGCTTGAATTTCAAACATGCTTGCGGCCGCGAAGCCAGAGATATCCGGTGCGTCGGTTGACGTGATAAATGCCTGCTCGCAATCTTCGATGCTGCTCATGAACGAACGTCGTCTCGCGGGGTCGAGTTCGGAGAGCACGTCGTCGAGCAGTAAGAGCGGAGGCTCTCCCGCCGCCTGCGCGAGGAGAACATACTCGGCAGACTTCGCCGCTAAGACTGCAGTGCGCTGCTGGCCTTGCGATCCAAAACGGGCGAGCGGCTCGCCACCGAGCGCGAAGCTGACATCATCGCGATGAGGTCCTACTAGCGACGTCTTGCGCGCAAGCTCAGCCGGGGTGTGACTCGCAAGCGCGGATTCAAGCGCGTGCAACACGGCTCCGGGAGACTCATCGCCATCGGGCAGCTGGGGCGACGACATATACGCGAGCTCAAGCTTCGGATGCTCGCCGACCCAGCGCGCGTGCACATCTGCCGCTTCGCGTGCGAGCTTGCGTACAAAACTGGCGCGTGCGCAGATGAGTTGCGAACCCACTGCCGCGAGTTGTTCGTTGTAGGTGGCGAGCAAACTGCGGTCCACGCCGCTGGGTGATTTCAACAACGCATTTTTTTGCACGACGAGCTGCGTGTACTGCGCGTGATGCCGGTAATAGCTGCGATCGGACTGCGACAAAGCGGCGTTGAGGAAGCGGCGCCGCAGCGCGGGCGCGCCCGAGACGAGCTGCAAGTCAAACGGCATAAATGTCACCGCCGCGATGCCGCCGAGAAACTGCGCATAAGGAACGCTGCGGTTATTGCGCAGGAAACGCTTGCGCGCGCCCTCACCGACACGTGTGATGATGCAGGCTGCTTGTACCTCACCACTTTTTGTTCGGACGCGCGCCGCGACACGCGCGAGTGGCGTGCCGCTGCGGATCAGATCCACCTCGCGCGCGGCGCGAAATGACTTGCCCGTTGCAAGCAGTGAGATCGCTTCGAGCAGATTCGACTTGCCTTGCGCGTTGCTGCCGATGAAGATGCAGACGCCGCCCGGTGGTTCGAAATGCAGAGCGGCGTAGTTGCGGAAATTAGCCAGATCGAGGCTGGTGACGCGCACCGCGCATCACTGACGCAGGGGCATGAGGATGTACAGCTGTCGCTCCGCTGCCTTTGCATCGCCGGGGTGAATCGCAGCGGGGTTGAGCGCGCCGACGAAGTCGAGCGTCACCGTCTCGGTTTCAATGTGGTTGAGTATCTCGACCAAGAACTTCGCGTTGAAAGCGATGGTCAACGGATCGCCTTTACGCTCGACGTCGATTTCTTCGTACGCATTGCCGGCCGTTTCCGAGCTCGCCGTAATGACGAGGCTCGATCCGTCCATTGCGAGCTTCACCATGCTCGCACGGTCGCCAGCGACGACGCCCGCGCGACGCAGTGCCGCAAGCAGTTGAGCCGTGCTCGCCACGACCTTCTTGTCGAATTCTTTGGGAATAACTTGTTGGTAATTTGGATACTGCCCATCGACGAGGCGCGCGCTGATTTTCGCGTCGCCCGTGTTGAAGACAAGCTGGTTCGCTTGCCCGCCAACGACGGTCGCTTCGATCTGCCCTTCGGTCGCCGAACGTACGACTTCGCTCAGGCCGCGCGCCGGCACGATCAGCTTGGTTGGCGTCTTGACCGGCTCGGCAAGTTCCAGGCGGTAGCGTGCGAGGCGGTAGCCGTCGGTCGCCACCATCGTCGCGTGCGTGTCCTCGAGTTCGACGAGTGTGCCCATGAGCACCGCTCCACGCGCTTCTTCGCTGCTGGCGGCGAAGGTCACGGCGTTTGCGGCATCGCGGAAAGCCTTAACGTCGACGCGGAATTGCCCGCTGGTCGTCCCCTCCGGCAGCGGCGGATACTCTTCCGGCGGCAGCGTGAAAAATTCGTAGTTCGAGCGCTCGCATTTTAGCGTCGCCCGGCT
>DASZFB010000324.1:0-5302 GCA_035940275.1 Candidatus Eremiobacteraceae bacterium
GAGCAGCTCGCGTGCTGCTCGCTCGACATCTCGGTCTTCGCGTGTCGCGCGTGGCGTGCGAAGTGCGCAGTCGGCAATGGTCGCGTGCATCCGCGAGTTGCGACCGACCATCACGTTCTCGAGCACGGTCATATATGAGAAAAGCCGAATATTTTGGAACGTGCGCGTGATGCCCGCAGCTGTTACCAGGTCCGGGCGGAGCCCGTTGAGAGTACGGCCTTCGAATGATATCGTGCCGTTCGTGGGCGTGTAGACCCCCGTGATCAAGTTAAAGACCGTCGATTTGCCCGCGCCGTTTGGGCCAATGAGACTGACGATCGAACCACTCTCGACAGAAAGCGTCAGGTCCTTCACTGCGTTGAGTCCGCCGAAGTTCTTGCTGACTGAATCCAGAGAGAGCAACGCCATTAGCGAGCGGCCTCGGCTGAAACTTGCGCTTCCGCGTGCAGCTCGGCACGGCGGGTGGCGCTGGGGATGAGCCCCTCGGGCCGGAACAGCATGACGAGCACGAGGATAATGCCGTACAACATGAAGCGGTATTGGTTGAGATCGAGGTTGGTCAGCGCGCTCACATGCGCGTATTGACCGAACGCTTGCACCCAATTGGTTGATTGCGGCAAGATGAGGAAGTTGAGCAGCCCGATAATGACCGCTCCCGTCATCACGCCGGTGAGATTTCCCATGCCGCCAAGGACGAGCGCCGCGAGGATCATCACCGACGTGTTGAAATCGAAACCGCTCGGGCTCACCGTGCTCAGCTTCGCCGCGAACAGCACGCCTGCCACCCCGGCAAACGCGGCCCCCAGCGAAAACGCGGCAAGTTTCGCGCCGGTTGTATTGATGCCCACGTGCGATGCAGCCAGCTCGTCCTCCCTGATCGCCATCCAGGAGCGTCCGATCCGCGAATACCGCAAGTTGTTGAGTAATACGATCGCGATGAGGATGATAACGAGGTATAGGTAATAGTACGGAACTGGATTAAAGCCGAACGCGTAATGGAAGAACCGCGGCTGATCGATGGCAGCAATGCCGTCAGGACCCCCGGTCCATTTGAGATTTTGTAACACTTGTGGCACAATCTCACCGAAGCCGAGCGTGACGATCGCGAGATAGTCGCCGCGCAGTCGCAACGTGGGAGCGCCCAGCAGCAGCCCGAAGAGTGCGGCGACTGCCGCGCTCACAAGAATCATCGGCCAAAAGTTTATGTGCAGACCGAATTGTGGCGACGCCATAACGCCATATGTGTACGCGCCGATGGCAAAAAACGCGGCGAAGCCGAGCGCAAGCAACCCCGTGTAGCCGACGATTATGTTCAGCCCGAAGGCGAGGAGCACGAGACCACCAGTGTCGGCATATGCGGAAATGTGCGAGCTATTCTTGTCGATGAACGGCACGAGAAGAAGAAATATGCCGACGGCGACTGGCAGCGCACGCTTCATCACACTCATACCTTGACCGGAACTTGCTCGCCGAGCAGGCCGCTTGGCCGGAAGACAAGGATGAGAATGAGGATAGAGAACACGACGACGGTTGTCCACTGATCGGAGATGTATTGCGACGTCATCGCCTCAACGATGCCGATGAGAAAGCCGCCGAGCATCGCGCCCGTGATGTTACCGATGCCGCCAAGCACCGCAGCGGTGAAGGCCTTGAGGCCCGCCTGGTAACCGTTGAGGAAGAACGTGGTGCCGTAGTAGATGCCGGAGATGAATCCCGCTACGCCTGCGAGCGCAGCACCGATAAAGAACGTCCAGGCGATCGTCGAGTTGATGTTGATGCCCATGAGCTGCGCGGCATCTCGGTCTTGCGCCGTCGCGCGCATCGCAGTGCCCAGCTTGGTTCGGAAGACGAGCATATTCAGCGCTGCCATGGCGACGAGACTTACCACGACCACGAGAACTGCGCGGTCGTGGAAGCCGACCCCAGCCACTACGTGCACGTGATCCGGAAGGAACTGCGGGAACGATACTTCCGAAGTACCTTTCCAAATCTGCATGATATTCTCGAGAATGAGCGAGACGCCAATCGCCGTGATGAGCGGCGCTAGGCGAGGAGCATTACGTAAGCGCCGGTAGGCGAGTCGCTCGATAAGGACACCGACGATACCGCACAGCAGTGCGGCGAGCACGATCACGGCAATCGCGATGAGCCAGAGTTCCCACCCATGCGTGTACTTGGACAATGGGATGAGCGCTAAGATGCTGAGCGAGAAATACGACCCGAGCGTGTAGACGTCGCCGTGCGCGAAGTTAATGAGCTCGATGATCCCGTAGACCATCGTGTAACCGAGAGCGATGAGCGCGTAGACACCACCCAGCGCGATGCCGTTAATGAGCTGCTGGAAGAACTGGTGGACTTCAGGCAATGCCGGCGACGGTCAGCGGGGGCTTAACTTCGCGTAGTTCTTTTGACTGAGGAAGACCCACCCGCCGTTACGTACTCCGTAGATCGAGATAATCTTGTTCGTCGTGTCGCCGTTGGCGTCAAATGAGAAGTCGCCGATGATGCTGTGGTGAACCTTGCCCGAGCGAAGCTGGTCGAGCACTTGCGCGCGAGTTGGAAGCGCACCGGACGTGTCTTTCATTGCGGCTGCTGTCGCTTCGATGATCGTCATCGCGGCGACATAGCCGTTTGCTGAATACGAGCCCACCGGCACGCCGAATTGCGCTTGGTATTCCTTGAGGAAAGTTTGCGCAGCGGGAATCTTCGTGGCGTTGACCGTCGCGACCGTTGCATACGAACCGTTTGCAGCGGCGCCCGCATCGGTGAGGAACTGATCGTTGCGAACTCCGTCCGCGCCAAAATACGCGATGTTCCCCAAGCCGGCATCAGCCATTTGCTTGCGCACGAGCCCACCGCCCGTTGACGTCGTGCCGCCGTAGAAGACAACGTCGGGAGAGAGACTCGCGGCGCGCGTCAAGAGAGCGTGAAAATCTTGCTGGCCTTTTGTGATGTGATCGTGACCTAAGACCGTGCCGCCGTCTTTTTGGAATTGCGCGGCCCACTGATCGGCAACACCCTTGCCATATGTTTCGTTGTCGTCGAGCACATAGGCACGCTTGAGCTTAACGACCTGCGCGGCGTAGTCCGCGCCCGCCGGTCCCTGAATGTCGTCAGTGGTGCAAACCCGGAAGTAGGTGATGTCGTTCGGATTCGTCGTGCGCAGCTGCGCAGCGAGAGGCCCTTTCGTCAGATCCGGATTCGTATTTGCGGGGCTGACGAGCGCGATGCCGAGACTATTCGAGAGAGGAATCTCCGCCTTTGCGACGTTGCTGTTGAATGGACCAACGACACCCAAGACCGCTGAGTCGCTCGCAAATGCCTGAATGTTTTTCGCGCCTTGGCTCGGGTTATGGACGCCGTTCACGGCGTCGTCGACTATCGACGCGACAATTGTAAATCCCGGTATGAGGTGGCGTTTGTTTGCGTCGATCACCGCTAACTTGACGCCGTTTGCGGTCGGCACGCCGTCGGATGCATCGCCGCCCGAAACAGGAAGATCCGAACCGATCCGGACGACCGAGCCGCCGCCAGACGTGCCGCTCGGCGCGTTGCCGGTGCACCCGGCGAGGGCGGCAGATGTCAGTGCGACAACCGCAGCAATCGATACATATCGAGCAATGATGTAACATCGCATGTCTGTCAATCTCCAGTGCGACGGGGCTTCGTGAGCGGTATTTGCGGTCCTTTGTGGCGAACGTATACGAACACGCATGAGCACTTCGATATCCCCCGACATCACGATCAAAGAAGTTGTCGAAAAACATCCCGGATCCGACCGAGTTTTCGGCGCACACGGATTACCCTGTGCCGGCTGTCATGTGTCGACGCACGAGACGATCCGCCAGGGCGCAGGCGCTCATCGACTCGATCTCGATGCGCTCGTCGCAGATCTCAATCGCTTCATCGCGGATGGCACGGTGCCGCCGCCGCGCGAACGTCCGACAAGCGCAAAGACTCCGCCACCTGAGCGCACGCGCAAGCCCGGCATCGAGCACGTGGTTGCAATCATGTCGGGAAAGGGTGGCGTCGGCAAATCGCTGGTCACCGCGTTGCTCGCCGTCGCATTGCACAAGCGCGGGTACAACGTCGGAATCTTGGACGCCGATATTACGGGGCCGAGCATGGCGCGGCTCTTCGGCGTCAGCGATCGTCCCTACGAAGGCGCTGACAAGAAGCCACACCCGCCTGCCACGCGCGGCGGCATCCCCATCATGTCGATGAACCTCATCCTTGACAATGAAGGCGATGCAGTGATCTGGCGTGGGCCGATGGTCTCGCGCGCTATTCAGCAATTCTATACCGACCTCGAGTGGGGCAAAATCGATTATCTCTTCATCGACTTGCCGCCGGGCACGTCCGACGCGCCGCTCACCGTGCTCCAGGCGCTTCCGGTTTCAGGAGTCGTCCTTGTTACAACACCGCAAGGATTAACCACGATGATCGTCAGCAAAGCGGTTAAGCTCGCGCAGCAGCTCAAAGTACCGATTGTGGGTCTTGTTGAGAACATGTCATTTTTTGAGGACAAAGAATCCGGCAAACGTTACGATCTCTTCGGCGAGTCAAAAGGCGTTCAACTTGTCGTCGAAAGCGGCGCACCTCTGTTGGCGCAGCTGCCGATCGATCCAGCGCTCACGCAACTCTGTGACGCTGGGCGCGTCGAAGAGTATCAATCACCGGACTACGAAACGCTCGCGCAAAACTTTATCAAGATATTGCCGGCATTGACAGCCCAGACGAAGGCAAGTTAAATAAAAAACGGACGCCGTAGCGTCCGCCTTCTTCTTTCTATCTCCCGTCAATGGACGATGACAACCGTCCGCATGTTTTTAGACATGTAGTGGAACGCGCAGCCGAAGACAAACATTCCGGGGCCGCCGGAATTGTAGATCGCTGACGCAGTACCCGGGCCGACGGCTCCACTGCTGAAGTTAGCGGAGGTAATTTGGGTTCCGGCCGGCGACGCAGTAGCGCCGTTAGAATTCGTAAACGTCCCTGGAAACGAGCCAGTCCACGCGCCGAGGTTGCTCGCTGTGTGCGGCCCAAATCCCCCGGCTGTATCGAAGTTGATGAACTGCACATTCGTGTTGGCCACGAGGTTCACGACATTCGAACCGTTCGGTGCATTCGGACTCGTGCCGAGGAAGTACCCTACGACGTTGCCATACGGTGGGGCGCTGACCGGATTCTCCCCATTGAGGAGAATGCCAACTGGCGTCCCCGTGGCTGCGGGATGCGCGACGCAGTTTCCGTTTCCGCCGCCCCCACCACCACCGTATCCGGCGCAGCCGGAAGAGTTCAT
>DASZFB010000325.1:0-3060 GCA_035940275.1 Candidatus Eremiobacteraceae bacterium
AGGAACCTGTGATGATCACCCATACGCCACACCGCGTCCGTGCGTTGCCGTACATAGATCGTATTATTGGTCCGACCGCTCTGTGCTCTTATACCCTCCGGCTCGTCAACGCGTGGTATGCGATGAGGAACACCGCAGCCCCGATGACTGCAACCACCACACTGTAGACATTCAACCCCGTGACTCCCGGCATCCCGAACGCATGGAAGAGCCAGCCGCCCACCACCGCCCCGACTATGCCCAGAACGATATCGAGCAACATGCCTTCACCCGTTCTGTTGACGAGCTTGCTCGCGATAAATCCGGCAATTAACCCCAGTACGATCCAGACGATAAATGACATGGTGACCTCCAGTAATTCGTGATGTGTTCAAAGCAGTTGGACCCGTGAAAAGGATGAGCCGGCCTACGCTCGCCGGCTCAATCGATTAAATCCCCTTGTTGATTCGCCCCCTCAACCGCGCGCCGCGATCGATGCCCCATTGTCCTCGCCGATTACCACTTCGACACGGCGATTCAATTGTCTTCCGCCGGAGTCCGAATTGTTCGCAACTGGAAAGCCCTTGCCGTACCCCTGGCTTCCAATCCGCGACGGATTTACGCCTCGCACGATCAGCGCAGACTTGACGGCGTCGGCACGCAGCTGCGAAAGATCTTGGTTATACGAGTCCGTCCCGACACTGTCGGTGAATCCGTCGATTTGCACACGCCGTTCCGGTTGGTCGTTGAGAAATTTCGCCAGTTGGTCGAGTTTTCGCGCCGACCCGGGGTTTAACTGCGCCTTACCCGTGTCGAACAGCACATCGCCCAGCGTGAGCACCAAGCCGCGCGGCGTGGGCGTCGCCTTGAGTTGATCGACTTCAGCTTGTAAGCGCGCTGCCTTTTCGGTCGCCTGATCGCGTTGTCCCACCGCCGCATCGGTCGCCATATTTGCTTTCGCGACGTCGCGGGTGCGGGCATCCAACTGAATCTTGTCGCGCTCTGCCTTGCCGGCCGCAACGCGCGCGTCATCTGCCTTCGCGGTCGCCCGCGCTTTCGCGAGGCGCGCCGTCTGCGCAGCGAGATATGCGGGCTGTGCAATCGCCGCATCCTCATGATGCATCGCGGCCGCCTCGGCAACCGCCAGCTGCTTCTTCGCTGCATCCAGATCCAAGGCAGCATACTTGCTGACATTCGGATCCGACTCCGCCGCTTGCACCGCGACCTTCGCACTCTCCAACGCGGCATTCGGTTGTGGAATCGAGGCGCAGCCGCCTATGACCAGCGCCAAACTTAAACCTGTCATTATTTTAGCGTTCATGTCATTGCCTCATTGAGTCGGTGGTGAGCTTCGAGTCGATTCGTCGCGCAGCGTCTGCATTGCTGCGTCGGATTCCATTGCCGCCTTGTGCGCGCGCTGTTCCTGCGCAGTTGCCTCGGCAAGCTGAGCGTCTATGTTTGCTCTCTCGGCCAACATGTTGGCTGGCTGAAGATTGCGGTCCGCGTTCGCTTTCTCAGCGCGGGTTAGCTCCTCGCGCGCGGTCGCCAGTTCGACCGGCGCGAATTCCGGCGCGCCGGACCCTTCCGCACGCTGCACCGATGCTTTCGCTACCGCGATCTGCTCATCGGCAGCCGGGTTGCTGGCACAAGCGGCCAGCACGAATACCGTCGCGGCGAATGCGGCGGTGCCCTTAGTCACTCTAGTCAGTTCCATACGCATGGCAGTATCTAATCCTTTTAGTGTCGGCAAGCGCTCATCATTCACGCTCGCGGCATCGTAATGAATAACTCGATCAATGATTCCGTCTATGCGCGTCAGAGTACGCGCGAAAAAGGAAAGAGTCGGTACGCTACCCCACGTAGCTCCCCGGTATGTCGTGAAGTCGCGGTAACGGCGCGGAGCGCGCTACTGGATCGTGGCGAGGAGCTGGGCTCCTACGATCGTTTCAAGAGGCTCTGGCAATCGATTTCGCTAAAGATATGCGTAATCCTAGCCTGCCGCTGTAGCGTGATCCGTAGGGAGCAGCCGGTCATATTCCTTTTTAACCACCGCGTAACACTCGCAGGTGCGTTTCTCCAGCCCGGCACGGTCCAGCACCGATATGCGCCCGCGCGCGTAACGGATCAGCCCGGCCTGCTGTAAGCTAAGCGCGGCCTCAGTCACCCCTTCGCGGCGCACGCCCAGCATGTTCGCGATCAGTTCTTGCGTCATCACGAGTTCATGGCCCTGCAATCGATCCAAGCTCAACAGCAGCCAGCGGCACAACTGTTGGTCCAGGGAGTGATGGCGGTTGCATACCGCGGTCTGGGCCATCTGCGTAATCAGGGCTTGCGTATAGCGCAGCAGCAAATGCAGCACGAGCCCATTCTTGTCGAACTCGTCTTTCATCATTTGCGCCTCTAGCCGCAATCCTCGGCCGGCGCTTTGTACTACGGCTCGACTCGGCGTGGATCCGCCGCCCATGAACAGCGAAATGCCCACGATCCCTTCGTTTCCAACGACGGCGATCTCGGCTGAGGCGCCATTCTCCATCACGTACAGCAGCGAGACGATGGAGGTGGTCGGAAAGTAGACGTGAGTGAGCGTTTTGCCCGATTCGTACAGTACTTGCCCCAGGGGCATGTCGACAGTTTCGAGTGTCGCCAGCCACCTCTGCCATTCAGCATCCGGCAACGCCGCGAGCAGATGATTGGTTCTACGGTCAAGAGAAGCGGTGTTCACGGAAGTTTGGGGTGTCTCCAGGCTCACGGATGCCCTTCGTGGTGATCGCGCGCGGCCGTAGGGAGGTTAAAAGTATCGGCGCGTCATACCCTTCGCAGCGTACATTAGAGAAAGCATTAAGCGCAATTTATCGTCAGGTCGCTCAAGTAAGGTTCGATCGCGGATTTCATTCCCCCGAGCTGTCGAGCTCCCGTGCGGACCGACGATCTCGCCTCTTGAGAAGTGACGTGCCGTTGGACATATTCAGCCTAGAAGAGCAACGTTAGGTGCGGTAGCGTCCCGACAAACTGACCCCTTTATGCTGTAATCACGTCATGAGCAGGGAACGAATCCACCGACTGATGCGTGTAACGGCCGGC
>DASZFB010000326.1:0-3231 GCA_035940275.1 Candidatus Eremiobacteraceae bacterium
GAGTAACTTGTTTTGCGTTTGGATCGTGCCCGCGAGCAGCAACCCGTCCGCCTGCGGGCGTACGTCGATGACGGTTGTAATATCTGGCGTCAGCAGTGGTGCAGATCCGGTTTGATACGGGCGAACGACGAGCCCACCCGCCGACGCGATGACCGCCTGAAACTGATGCTTGAGCAAAAGAATTCGGACGTTCGTGTCGGCTCGAGCGCTCGTAGCGAAAGCGAACATGGACACAAGCGCTATGACTGCGGCTGCCAAGCCCCGCATCACAGCAGTCGGGGATGCTCTGCTGCGCTCGGCGCCCCGAGATACTGCTTGGCCCTATTTGTTGCTCGGCGGCCACCCGCGGTCCGTTGCAAAAAGCCGATTTGAATGAGATACGGCTCCACGACATCCACGAGCGTGCCTTCGTCTTCGTTGAGGCTTGCGGCCAGCGCCGCGATGCCGACTGGGCCGCCGCTATACTGGTCAACGAGCACGCGCAGGAAGGCGCGATCGAGCGGATCCAAGCCGAGCAGATCGATGCGTTCGAGTTCGAGGGCGGCTCGTGCGACATCGCGATCGACCTTGCCGCGCGAGCGGACTTCGGCAAAGTCACGCACGCGGCGAAGAAGGCGGTTGGCGATGCGGGGCGTGCCGCGAGCGCGCGACGCGATTTCTTTTGCGCCTTCTTGTCCGATTTCCACGCCGAGAACCGATGCCGAGTGAGTTACGATCGTGCGTAAATCCTCAACGCTGTAATAGTCGAGGCGATGAACGATCCCGAAACGCTCTCGCAAGGGCGCGGTCAACATGCCCGGACGCGTGGTTGCACCAATGAGCGTGAAGTGCTTCAGATTGATCTTGATGGTCTTTGCGTAGGCGCCTTTGTCAACCATGAAGTCGATGGCATAGTCCTCCATCGCCGGATAGAGGAACTCCTCAACGACCCGGCTCAGCCGGTGGATCTCGTCGATAAAAAGAACGTCGCCACGCTCGAGGTTCGTAAGAATGCCGACGAGGTCGCCGGGACGATCGAGTGTCGGTCCCGAGGCTTGGCGAAATGTCGCCTCCATCTCACGCGAGATGATGTTGGCGAGCGTCGTCTTTCCCAGCCCGGGAGGTCCTTGGAGTAGAATATGATCGAGCGGTTCACCTCGCCGTTTCGCGGCTTCGATCGAAATCTTGAGATTCTCGACCACGTCGTACTGCCCAACGTAACGATCGAAGCGCGTCGGTCGTAACGTGACCGTGATGATCTGGTCCTCGATGCTCTCGCTTGCGTCGATGACCGGCTGGCGTGGCTGCTCGGCGGCGTCCTGCTTTGGCGTTTGGCCCTGAGCTTTTTCGTCATCTCCGCCGCGCACCGTTGGTTTCCTCGGCACTTAGTCTTCGCTCCCATTGCTGGCGGCTTTGCGCACGAGGGGCTGCTGACGGCGATAGATTTCGGTCAGAAGATCCTCCGCGGTCGTGATCTTACCGTTATTGGCGAGCGCCTCGCGCGCCATGCGGTCGGCTTCAGGGCGGCGATATTGAAGCTGGAGCAATACGTCGATCGCCTCGGTCACAAAATCGGGCGTAACCTCGCTCTTGCGGCGCTCGCCCTCGCCCTGGATGAGGCCGAAGCGCGCCACTTTCCCTTGCAACTTGGCGATAATGTCCTTGGCTTTTTGATTGCCGATACCAGGCAGGCGCTTCAAACTCGTGTGGTCCCCTTCATCAATATATCGCGCAATCTGCGCCATCGGTAAAGAGAAGGCGCGAACCGCAGTCTTGGGGCCGACGCTCGCGACGGTGAGGAGCGCCTCAAAAAATTCGCGCTCGATCGTATTGGTAAACCCGACGTACATCGCTTGTCCTCGATTGCCGTCGATTTGCAAGTACGAGAATATTTCGAGCCGAATCGGATCGCCTTGATTTATCTGCGATATTTTTTCGGTCACACAGCGCGGCAACAGTATGTCGTAACATAGACCGCCCGCCTCAACCAGGGCGGAGTCGGGCGTCTTCTCGCGCAGGATACCCTCGATGCGGGCAAACATCTAGCGCCGCCCCCCCCGCGGTGGCGACCAACGTCGTGTAGCGGTCGACCTTGCGTCGACCGTTCTCGTGGCGATTGCTCCCGTCACGATCATCGATCCGTTGGTCCGCCGCGCGTGAGCGATTGCGAGCGCGAGCGCGTCGGTCACGTCTGCGGGTGATGGGCGCCTGCGTAAGCGTAACGCCTGTACGACCATAGCTGCAACTTGCTGCTTGCTCGCGAGCCCGTTGCCGACAAGAGCGCGTTTCACCGCGGTGGCTGAGTAATTGAAAACCGGCACTTCTTCCATTGCAGCAATACAGACGAGCGCGCCTCGTGCATGTGCCATCATGATTGCAGTACGCGGATACGCCGTCTGCGAGAAGACCTCTTCTACCACCATCACGTCAGGTCGCAGTGTGAGGATGACGTCGGCCAAACCACGCTGCAACTCCGCAAGGCGCAGTGACAGGTCATCCGATCGCGCCGGCGTGATCACGCCACCCTCCACAAGGCGCATGGCCGAGCCGTTGCACTCGACGACACCATATCCGGTTGTGTTCAAGCTTGGGTCAAGTCCGAGAATGCGCACCTTAGCGGCTCCCCAAGGTTAGGTCGACGAAGGTTAAGCCCGGAGCTGTCGTTCCCGCGGGAGGATCGGTTCGAACGACATGTGCATTCGGAGGGCTTCCTGGTGTGACCGTAACGTGACTAACGGTGTACCCCGCTTTTGCCAGGGCTGCCCGAGCATCTTCAAGACTCATGCCGATCACATTGGGGATCGGACCTAGGGCGACCGGGGATGCTACCGGTTGTGCCGACCCACTCACAGCGGGTTGCGGTGGTGCAGGTGCCGTGGCAACGACGACGTCCACCGCTGTTCCCTGTGGCGCTTGTGAGTTGGCATCAGGGTGTTGCCCGACAACTGTACCGGGACTCGTGTCCGCGACGGCGGCGTGCGCGACCGAACCAAGTGCGAGACCAGCCTGCTCGAGTTTGCCGCGAGCATCGTCCACGTTGGATCCAACGACGTTGGGGACGGTCACCGCGTTGGGACCCGCACTGATGTCAACCGTTACGACCGAACCCGGCTGGACTTCACTGCCGCCCGCCGGATCCTGGTCGATCACCGTGCGCGCTGGAATATCGACGCTCGGCACGATGTTCGTCGTGAGGCGTAGGCCGAGTTTGCCAAGCTGCCCTTGCGCGTCTTCCACAGCAAGGGAGACAAC
>DASZFB010000327.1:0-1733 GCA_035940275.1 Candidatus Eremiobacteraceae bacterium
GCGTTACCATAGATAATGAGGATCTCGGGATCAAACTCGACGCGAGCGAGTGGGCCAAATACGATACCGTCAATTTCGCCGGGCGCGAACTTCTCGGTCGCGGCTTCGGTGCGCGCGCCCGCGGCAGCATTCTCCGTGTACATACCGGCACACAGATTGCCTTCCTCGTAGAACTTATTGGGAATTGCGAATCCTGCGACGAGCGCACCGAGCGGACACTTCATGTCTTCTGCACGCAAGACGGTCGTCCACCCATAACGGCGCGCAATCGCCCACCCCTGACAAACAGTAACGTGACGTTGCATGTCGGCAAGAGGACGGCGCGCCTTTTCCGGCGGCTGCTCACCTTTGCGTAGGAATTTTACCGCGACGGGGAACGTTGTCGGTCGAACGTACTCGTCGAGCTTCGCGGAGACGACCTTGCGGTCGGGATTGCCAGACGACATGATATTCGACATTTCCTCACCAGGGCGCGCACGCCCTGGCGCCGCAGTTATGCGAGCGATGGCTGCGCCTGCAGATCCACAACCAACAAAGCCGCGAATAAAGCTTTACAATGCCACGTGGTGTTTGTATTGCAATCGCGTGCGGAAAAAGCTTGACGAGCTTGGGCTTGAGTACGATGTTGTTGAAGTGCCGATCCGGCACAGTCAGCGCAAAGAAGTGATGGAGGTCTCGGGGCAGTCGAGCGTACCCGTTCTCGTGGACGGCGACACCGTGTTAGATGATGACGACGTCATCATTCCATATTTGGAACAAAACTACGGTTCGAAGCGCTAAGCGTAGATGCCGCGAGTCGTGAGGCTGTCAACGACGCGCCGGATCGCGAGCATGTAGGCTGCCGTTCGCAGCGTGACCTTATGATTTTGAGCGAGATCCCAGACTGCGTCGAAGTTTTCGCGCAGGACGTCCTCCAGACGTTCGTTGACCTCCCGTTCTTTCCAATAGTAACCCATGCGGTCTTGCGCCCATTCGAAGTAGGAGACGGTAACGCCGCCGGCATTTGCGAGGATGTCTGGGATAACGGTGACGCCCGCCTGCGAGAAAAGCCCGTCAGCGGCCGGTGTTGTTGGACCGTTCGCACCTTCCGCGATCAGGTGGGCTTTGATCTTGCGCGCGTTGTCCGCCGTCAGCTGGTTCTCGATGGCGGCCGGCACGAGGATGTCGCACTCTAGCTCCAGGAGCGACGTGTTGCTGATGATTGCACCGCTTGGAAAACCTTCGAGCGATCTGCGCTCGTTCTTGGGCGAATTGACATACGCAAGCGCAGCCTCAACGTCGATGCCGGATTTGTCATGGAGTCCCACGTACTGATCGCTGATCCCAACAATGATTGCCCCGCGCTCGCGCAGCAGCTTTGCCGAGATTGAGCCGACGTTGCCGAATCCTTGCACGACGACACGCTGGCCTTCGAGGGTCTTGCCCATTCTCTCGAGCGCAGCAGCGATCGTAATTGTGACTCCGCGTCCGGTCGCTTCGACGCGACCGCGCGATCCGCCAACGTTGAGTGGCTTGCCGGTAACGACTCCGGGCGTATAGCCTCGGTTGTGCATCGAAACGGTGTCCATGATCCAGGCCATCGTTTGTGGGGAGGTACCAACGTCCGGTGCGGGCACGTCTTTGTCGGGCCCGATGACTTCCATGATCTCGGCGGCATAGCGCCGCGTCAGGCGCTCGAGTTCGTTTTTCGAGAGAATACGCGGGTCGCAGGTCACGCCGCCCTTGCCGCCGCC
>DASZFB010000328.1:0-2648 GCA_035940275.1 Candidatus Eremiobacteraceae bacterium
CCTCGCTTACACCGTCCGCGAGCGGCCGCGCAATCCCGCGATACAAGTTGACACCAGCGAACGCGGCGACGTAACTCGTGAGCGGGCGTTCGCGCAGTTCGGCGGGCGTGCCACGTTGGACGACGGCGCCCGCTTCCATGACGACAATCGTGTCCGAAAACAACATTGCCTCCACAGGATCGTGCGTGACGAGGACTGTCGCGATGCCGGCCTGTGCAATGCGACGTTGGAGCGAATCGCGGACGGGCGGGCGTCGTTCGACGTCGATTGCGGAGAAAGGTTCATCCAGGAGCAGGACGAGCGGTTCCATTGCGAGCGCTCGCGCAATCGCGACTCGTTGAGCTTCACCACTGGAGAGTGACGAGGCTTTGCGCGGAGCCAAAGAAGCAACGCCAACCAGGTCGAGAGCCTGTGTTGCCGTTCTGACTGCAACTCTTCCCGGACATCCACTCGCGCGCAGACCAAACGCGACGTTTTCGACGACGCTCATGTGTCCGAAAAGCGCGTATTCAGCGAACACCATCGCGCAGTCGCGACGCTGTGGCGACACCCAAGCGCCGCTCTCCGCATCAAACCACAGCTCCTCTTCAAACGCAATGCGACCACGTTCCGGTTTCAGAAGCCCCGCGATTGCGCGCAGCACAGTCGTCTTTCCCGCACCGCTCGTGCCGATCAGCGCGATCGCACTGCCCGGACCGACGTCGAAACGGCATGACACCGGGAAAGATCCGGCGCGAGCATCAAAGTCGGCGATCAGCGTCATGGCGTGACGTCGCTACTATTCCCAACGTGGCGCACAATGAGCAGCGCGGCGTACGACAAAGCCATGAGCACAACGGCGACGGCGATCGCTGCCTGCAGGTCCGTCTGAGTAGCAACGTACACTGCGATTGGCATCGTCTGCGTCACTCCGGGAAGGTTGCCCGCAAACATGATAGTCGCGCCGAACTCTCCGAGTGCCCGCGCCCACGCAAGCGCGAGTCCGCCGGCGAGCACGGGCAGTACCATCGGAATAATAACTCGCGAGAACGTGTACGTTCTTGACGCTCGCAGGGTAGCGGCGGCATCGATGATTTTTGGATCCACTCGGGCGAATGCGCTCTTGGCAACCGTGACGTAAAGTGGTGCTGCCACGAAGATTTGCGCCATAACGACCGCCGCGGTCGTGAAGGGGAGCGAGATGCCGAAGAGACGCAGTTCGTGGCCGATAAGCCCGGCGCGGCCAAACGCCAGGAGCAGGGCAAGCCCACCGACGACAGGCGGCAGCACGACGGGGAGCGTGATGAGAGTCTCGAGCAAAGCCCGGCCGCGAAAGGGAAGAGAAAGTAACGCCGCAAGCGGCGTGCCGCACAGCGCAATAATGACGGCCGATATCGCACTTGTCCGCAGCGACAACCAGAGCGCCTCCGTTACGGTCGGGCTGCGAAGCACGGCTGCGAAGGCTGAGGGCGTGACGCGTAGGACGAGCGCGACGAGCGCGATGACGATAAAGGCAACGAAGGCAGCCGCTAGTGCAAATGCAGCCGCGCCAAGAGTTGTGTCGCGCGCTGTTGCGTAGAAGCTATGGTGCGGGCGCGAAGCCATACTGCTGGAGAATTCTTTGGCCTTGGCTCGAACGGACAAAAGCGACAAAATCTGCGGCCATACCCGGCGAGGTGCTACTCGTTGTCACTGCGATCGGATAGATGATCAGCGGTTGAACGTCCTCCGGCACTTCCACAACGCGTACGTGCCTTATCGCTTTCTCAGCGTCCGAACGATATACGATCCCCGCATCTGCTTCACTTAGGCTGACCTTAGCAACGACTGCTTCAACGTTTTCCTCTTCGGAGACGACGTTACTCAGAACCGCTTTGGCAAATCCCTTTTCGAACTGCTTCTTCTCCATCTCGGCGAGCGTCGTACGAGCGTAACGGCCGCATGGTACCGCATCCGAACAGAGTACGATGCGAAGACCCAAAATGGTCAAGTCATGCGCGGTTTGAACCGGCGATCCCATACTTGCGATGATGACCAAGTAATTGCCCGCAAACGGGGCCGATGCGGTCACGAGACCGTCCGCCTTCGCCTTGTCCATCGAACGCTGGTCAGCACTTGCAAAAACATCGGCTTGTGCACCCTGTGCGAGCTGCGTTTCGAGTATCTGACTACCGTTGAATGTAAAACGAACAGTGACGCCGGGATGCGCGGCCTCGAACTTTGTGCCCAGCTCCGGGAAGGCCGCATGAAGTGAAGCAGCGGCGAATACTGTGAGAACAGTTTGGGTAGCGACTGCGATAATACTCGATAAAAACATGCATTACGACTACGCCGCGTGATGATCGCAAGCGAGGTGCGCCGCGCACAAGAACGGCCGACACAAGGTCGGCCGCTACATATTCGCTTTGGAAAGGTCGACTTCTACCTCAGCGTTACCCGCGGTTTGGCTGCTCCGTTCGCGTCAGCGTCCCCGAAACTGGTGACGAGGGCGCTTTGACACCGACGGCGTTCTGCAGGATCTGCTCGCAGCGCGCAAGGTTTTCCGTGAAGGCTTCCTCGTCACGGTCGACTTTGTAGAGCGCGCTCAAACCGTGGATCTGCGCCGCGAGTTCTCGAGCGATTTGGCGGGCCGGCACGGTGGCGCCGCGCTCCAAAGCATACTCGGTGAC
>DASZFB010000329.1:0-4161 GCA_035940275.1 Candidatus Eremiobacteraceae bacterium
CAGCGGGAGCTCACATCCGGCGCCCGAGTACGTGCCCTGTCGGTGCTCGTTTTCGAGCGGGCTGCTCCCGGCAGGTTCGGTGCCATGCTGACGCAGCACTGCGTACTGCTCCGGCGTCAATCGCTTGCGCCACTCTTCGTCAGTCAACGTGAATTCATAGTGTTGCTCGGGTTTTGGTTCGGCTTTTGATTTTGAAAACATGATCTTCCCCACAAAGAACGTTGCAATAGCTGCGGCGCCGGCCTAGAGAATAGTTCCTCTTGTCATTATGTTACCTCGCTTAGATCTACGGCGCTAGCAGCAATTTGGATGTACCGCTTTCCTACGTATCGTGATCTATGTAGTAGCCGCCGCGAATCTTCTGGATGAGCCCGATCGCGGTCTTGGCACCGTCACCCGCGGAGATCACCGCTTGACTTGGATGTCCGGTAATGCGTCCCACGGCATAGCAGCCTGCAACTGCCGTTTGGCCCTCTGCGTCCACCGCGACAAACTTGTTCCCGAAGCCACCCAGGGGCAACCCGAGCTGGGTTGCCAGATCGGTCCGCTTGTTTGACGCAAGAACGAAATACGTGCTCGCATAATCTCGTTCTCCCACACTTACTGTGAAACCACCGTCGCTCTTCGCCACCCCGGTGATATCGCTCTCCACAAACGTTACACCAAAGCGCTGCGCTTGGCGTTTGCCGAGATCGAGGAGCTCGGCACCACCGATGCCGTCGGGAAAGCCGAGATAGTTATTGACGCGCTCGACGCGCCGCAAGCTCGATTGCGCCAGATCAAACACGGCAACGCTCACTTGGGCGCGTGCTAAGAAAAGAGCGCATGAGAGCCCAGCCATGCCGCCGCCGGCAACGATAACGTCGAATCGATCGGTTTCTTGGCTTACGCTCACGTCACGACCTTACTCATAGCAGCTTCAGCTCGCCGGTTTCAGGCGGCGCAGGTTCACCGAGTCGCGCCAGCATAGCGCGCAACGTGGCGGGCGCGAAGCCTTCGTAATCGTTGCTCGCATATGCGTAGATGTCGGTGTGCACTGTCTGCAGCGACCGGATCATGCGCTCCCACGCATCGTGCGAGCCGGTGCGATCGAGCTGCACGCGATCGTAGCGCGGCAGTGTCTGATCGCCCAACCAGCGGATGTAGGCGTGCTGTGCCGGCGGTTCGCGCACCAGCTTGTCGACGATCTGCGCCGCAAGCGTGAGATCGGAGTGCGAGCCTTCCGTCACCGCGAGAGTAAAGCCGTTCGCACGAGCGTGTGCAAAGAGCGCGTCATCGTACCAGCGCGGGTCGCGCAACTCGAGAGCAAATGCGAAATCCGGACTGAGCTCCGTCTCCATGAAGCTGAAGAGGGCCGCGCGGCTGTCACGGGCAGGAGCAAAATCCGGCGGGCATTGGATGAGAATGACACCGGTCTTGGCACCGAGTCCGCGGACGCGTTGTAAGAATGCGCCGAAATATGTGTCTGCATTGACGAAGCGACGCTCGTGCGTCACGGTCGACGGAGTCTTGAGCGAAAAATGAAAGCCGTCAGGGCTACGCTCGCGCCAAGCGTCGATGCTCGATGCGCGCGGAATGCCGTAATACGATGCATCCACTTCGACCGACGAAAAGACCCGGGCATAGTTCGCCAGCATATCGGCTGCTTTCGTGCCTGGCGGGTAGAATGGGCCGATCCAGTCCTTAGTATTCCAACCCGATGTGCCGAAGTGTAGGCGGCAGCTCACGCAAGGCTGAGGACGCCGTCGATTGAGGTCCGTAGGTCATCTGCGACCTCATCAGCAGGGCGGTTGGCGTCAATGACCTGGAAGCCGTACTCGCTCGTCATGCCCTCGAACTGGCTCAGCACCCGCGCCTGATATTCTTTGAACGAATCAAACATGTCGTCGCCGAGCCTGAGATCCATGCCAGATTCCCAGTAATTGAAACCCTTGCCGGACGTGATCGTGCGCTCGATAAGCCCGCTGACCCCGATCTTGAGGTACAGCACCGCATCGGGCACCGGCGCGAACCCATATACTTCGCGAATCCATTGCGGATCGGCGCCGCGAACGACCGCGCGCGCGATCGCTGAGTAAATGTAGCGATCGGCGAGAATGATGTACCCCGAACGCAAGCCGGGGATGATCTGCCCCTCGACGATGTCGGCGAAATCAGTCGCATAATAAAGGAAGAGTGTAATCGAGCCCAGCGTGTGGCCCTGCTTGGCCTGCTTGATGCCCTTGCCCGCGAGCGCAGAACGCGTGAAACCCGTTTCGATGACGGCGCTGCCGCGGCTCTCAAGCCAGCGTTTGAGCTCCGCGATCTGCGTCGAGCGGCCGACGCCATCGGGCCCTTCCACCACGATGAGTTTACCGCGGATCTCGCCGACGTTTTGCAGATTGGTCGGCGCATCACCATAAAACGAGAGTTTTTTCATGCGGACTTCGGCTCCGCCTTGCCGTCCGCTTTCAGTTCCAGCTTCCCTTCCGACTTACTGGCACCCGCGAGCCTGCGGTGACGCGGCAGAAACTTCTTGACGATCGAGCGCATCTGACGCTGTTGATCTTCGATGGTTTTCGTCGCGTCCATCACCGTGAGGCTGAATTCGTCGATCATGTGCTCGTACTCGTCGACGATGCGCGCTTGGAAGAGCTTGAACGATTCAAGCGGGTCAAGGGATAACCGTATGTCAAGACCGGCCTCGTAGTACTTGAGGTCGGGGCGGCCCATGATGATGCGGTCGAGCGCAACGTCTAGTGGCACCCGGAAATAGAACGCAACGGTGGGCGTAGCTGCGAAGCGATACAACTGACGAACCCATCGTCGCGACACGCCTCGCGCCGCGTCGCGCGCAAAAGCGGTAAATGCGTAGCGGTCGCAGAGCACGATCGCGCCTGCTTTGAGGTAAGGAATAATTTCGTGCTCGATGCGATCGGCGAAGTCGGTTGCATGGATAAGGCTGAATGTTGTTGGGGTGAGGAGCTGCTTTTTTTTCCCGCGCAAGGTCGTGTCCCGGACGAGCGGCGATGAATTCCACTCGGAGAACTTGACGGCATAGCCTTCAGTCTTGAGCCACTCGTGCAGCAGCGCGATCTGCGTGCTCTTGCCCGACCCGTCGATGCCTTCGACGCAGAAGAGACGACCGGGGTATTTCTGGTCGGATAGACCGTTAAGAGACATAGACCCTGATAGTTCGCGCGCGGGGCTTTCCACTCCTTAGGTTGGATGGACCTCGCCGCTACAAAGGTCCGATGCCGGGTGGCGTTGCACGTATTGACGCCGTGGCATCCTCGTTTCAGCGCGCAGTTCTGCGCTTCTATCGCCGCCGCAAACGCGACCTTCCCTGGCGCCGCACACACAGGCCCTACCGCATCCTTGTGTCCGAAATAATGTTGCAGCAGACGCAAGTCGAGCGCGTGATCCCGAAGTACCGCAGCTTCCTCGCACGCTTTCCGACAATACATACGCTCGCGCAAGCGCGTTTTGCCGATGTGTTACGCGAATGGCTCGGGCTCGGCTACAATAGCCGCGCGTTGCGATTGTGGCAGTGTGCGCGCGTTGTCGTTCGCGACTACGGCGGCAAGCTGCCCGCGGACGTTGACACCCTGGTCCGATTGCCAGGCATCGGACCGTATACGGCTGCTGCGCTGGCGGCAATAGCATACGGTGCACACGTGCCTGTGGTCGATGTCAATGTGCGCCGCGTGCTGGTGCGCGCTCTTACCGGCCGCAATCACGCCTCAGCGCCCAAGGTGTCGCAGCTCGCGCGACAAGCGCTGCCGGCATCGTCGGCCGCAGAATGGGCGCAGGCGCTGATGGACGTCGGCGCCATGTTCTGCAAAGCTACCCCGGAGTGCTCGGCGTGTCCGGTGCGGCGGTCGTGTGCGTTTGTTCGCACGCATGGCGGTGGACGGATCCGCACAGCAGATCTGAAGCGAGTGCAGCATGCACGTCGCACCGGCAGTTTCGTTGGTTCGACCCGCTTCTTCCGAGGCCGCGTGATGCGCGCGCTCAGCGAGCGTGGTGACATGCGCGTCAACACCTTGGGGCGAGAGGTAAAGGAAGGCTTTGGCGTAAGCGATGGCGCGTGGCTGTACGCAATTCTGGCCGGACTCGAGCGAGACGGTCTCATTCAGATGGAACGCGCACGAAAGATGGTTCGCCTGCCTTAGACGCGAG
>DASZFB010000330.1:0-6169 GCA_035940275.1 Candidatus Eremiobacteraceae bacterium
AGTTCGTGCCGGTCTTCTTGGGGCAAGAGCCCGCACCGGCACCCCGCGTTGTCACCGTACAGCGGTGTCTGAGAGTTGCCGGCGGCAAGAGCGATATCGAAAACGTCGGGCGCAGCGGCCGTCACGGCACGTTTTTGGAAATGCTCGGTAATTTCTCTTTTGGCGAGTATTACAAGCGAGAAGCAATCGCGTGGGCGTGGGAGTATCTCACAAAAACGCTGGGACTGGCCAAAGACCGTCTCTACGCCACCGTCTACATCGACGATGACGAAGCGGCCGAAATTTGGCAGCGTGAGGTGGGACTTGACGCGAAACGCATCTCGCGCTTTCGCGAAGACAATTTTTGGGATATGGGCCCAACTGGACCCTGCGGCCCGAGTTCTGAGATCTTCTACGACCTCGGACCGGAGGTAGGCTGCGGGAGAGCGGATTGCGGCGTGGGCTGTCCGCATTGCAATCGGTACATCGAATTTTGGAATCTCGTTTTTCAACAGTACGACCGCGAAGCCGATGGCGTTTTGCATCCGTTGCCGAAAAAAGCGATCGACACTGGCATGGGATTCGAGCGCCTCTGCATGATCCTCGCAGGCAAGACCTCGATCTTCGACACGGAGCTGTACCAAAGCATTATCGCTGCGCTGCCGGCGCCCACCGAGGCGAGCCCACTACCTGCGTCCGAGCACGATGTCCACCGGCGCATCATCGCCGACCATGCACGCTCGGCAGTGTTTCTCGCGGCAGACGGCGTCACGCCGAGCAATACCGATCGCGGCTACGTCATGCGCTTCCTCATGCGGCGCGCGCTGCGCAGCGGCAGAAGCTTGCGCCTGCCCGACGGATTCTTCAGCCAACTAACGGGCGCAGTTACGGATTCACTCGTCGATGCGTATCCACAGTTGCGCGTCGCACACGCTGCGACGAAGGTAATCTTTGCGGAAGAGGAGCGGCTCTTTGACCGTACGCTTGCGCGGGGTGAGTCTCGGCTCTCTGCAATCGTAGCGGAAGCGAAGAAAAAAGGAGCCCAACACGTTGCCGGTCGCGACATCTTCGAACTCCACGATACATATGGGTTTCCACCCGAACTGACGGCGGAGATCGCCCGGGAGAATGGACTCGAAGCCGACATGGCAGGTTATCGCGCAGCAATGGAAGAGCAGCGCGAACGTGCTCGCCGCGATGCTCAAGAAAAGCGCTCCACAGTGCGGGTCGAAGAACCGGCGAAGGTTGATCTTCCCGATTCGGAGTTCGTCGGCTACGAGACGCTTGAAGCCGAGGCGTCGATTGCGGCGCTCTTTGACGGCAAAGGCAAAAGTGTCGACGTCCTCGAGCAAGGTCAGGAAGGCATCGTGCTGCTCAACCGCACGCCGTTTTACGCCGAGCGCGGCGGCCAGGCGGGCGACCGCGGTGTCATTGCGCGCCAGGCGGTGTCATTTGCTGTCAAAGACACACAATACAAGGATAAGACGTATCAGCGCATCATGCATCGAGGCACCATGACGGCTGGCTCGCTCCACGTGGGCGACCGAGTCGACGCGATTGTCGATGCCAGCTGGCGTCGTGAGATCCGCCGCCATCACAGCGTGACGCATTTAATGCAGCGTGCACTCAAGGAAGGACTCGGCGATGCAGTCGCGCAGCGCGGCAGCGCGGTCTATCCCGATCACACGCGCTTCGATTTCGACTCGCCCACCGGCGCACTGACCAAAGAACAAGAGCGTCAGGTCCAAGCGCGGGTCAACGAGCTGATACGCGCCGACTACCATCGCAACGTCGCGATCATGCCTTTTCCAGAGGCAGTCTCGCGCGGCGCTATCTATATGAAGGGTGAGAACTACGGCGACGTCGTTCGCGTCGTCACATTCGGCCCGAGCATTGAATTGTGCGGCGGCACGCACGTCGAGTCGACGGGCGAGATCGGCCACTTTGTATTGACGTCGGAATCGGCGATCGCCGCCGGCGTGCGCCGAGTCGAGGGCGTGGTGTCCGAGTCAGCCGATCGGTACGTTATGCGAGTACGTGAAGCAGCCGAGCAGGCGGGATCTGCGCTGGGCTCGCCTGTCGAGAAACTGGGAGAATCAGCCGCACACCTCTCGCAAAAAAACCGCGAGCTCGAAAAGCAGATAGCAGCCCTCCAAGCCCAGATGGCCGGTGCAAGCGCAGCGCAACAGCTTACTGCGGCTCAAGAGGTAAATGGAATCCCGTGCCTCGCGGTACGCGCCGAGGACGCCGCCGGCGTGCGCACACTCAGCGATGCAATTCGCTCGCGCTGGCCAAAAGGCGTGCTTGCGGTAGCCGGCGGCGAGACAAACAAAGTTTCCGTGCTCGTGACGGCAAGCGAGGACGTTGTTGCGCGCGGCATATCGGCTCAGGACATCCTTTCGAAGATGATGAGCTTCGTCGATGGCCGAGGTGGTGGAACACCACTGGTGGCACAAGGTGGCGGCAAAAATCCCGCCGGCATAGAGGCAGCACTTGCCGCTGTCCCCGACGCGATCCGTGCGGCGGCGCGTGGGTAGACGTCTCGCCGCAGCCGCAGTCGTACTGTCGGCGCTCATCGCGCTCGCGGCCGTGCCGCAATCGTTGACCGTCTTCGACTCCTATCGCACTGCTCTGGCAAATCGCAAGACGCCGCTCAACATGGAATTTGAGTACACGGTGACGAGAAGCGGGCCCAATCGCATCGTCACCGAGCAGCATCGCGTGTATTGGACGGCGTCGGGACTCGAGCGCAATGACACGATAGCCGTCAATGGCACGCCTGTCGTACCGGCGCGCTCGCGCTTGCTGCACCGCACGAGCTGGCCCTACGACGTCGCGCAGTTCGTTGTCTCCACTGATGAGTATGATGTGGTGCGACCGGTCGTCTCCAATGTTGCGGGGCGCAAGGCGTATGTCTTTACGGTGACGCGAGCGACGCAGGCGGACTTCATGATAACGTCGTTGTACCTAGACGCCAGCAGCCGTTTGCCGCTGCGTGAAACGTTTGTGGTTGCAGGCTCCAACTGTCAAGGCAGCGGCTCGATAGAGTTTTTGCCGGTAGGAGTATACTGGTTGCCAACCTTCGTGTCCGTCCTGTGCACGGGAGCTGCTCAAGACGTGTTACCTGCGCCCGTCTATAAAGAGGCGATCCGCTTCAGCGGTTACAGCTTCCCGGCAACCATCCCGCCGGATGTTTTTGGCCAAACGCAGCCCGCGGGCGTGACGAGTGCGCCCCTGCCGACGAGTCCATAATGATACGCCGGCCGGTCTTCATTTTTGTCGTCTCACTCATCGTTTTTCTCGTCTCGACCGGCTTCAAGGACACCCAATACAACAACCACGTCCTCCTCGCCGCAGCGTGGCTTCACGGACACATCTGGCTCGATGGACCGGTGTCGGGTATCGATGCGCTGCCGTATGAAGGACACTGGTACATCATCGAGGGCCCTCTGCCGGCTGTTTTACTTTTGCCTTTCGTCGCTATCTTCGGATTGCACACGAACCAAGTCGCCTTTACGGCGGTCTGCGCCGCAATAGCGCTTGCCGCCGCAGAGATCTTGTTCGAACGCATGGGCGTCGAGACGCGGTTGCGCAACTGGCTGGTAGCGTTTCTCGGATTCGGCACGGTGGTGTGGTGGTGCACCGCGTTTGCTGCGGTGTGGATGCTTGCGCACGTCATCGGCGTGATGTTTGCGATGTTGATTCTCGCTGAATGCTACGGTAAGCGCCGGCCTGCGCTCATCGGCTTTCTCATCGCATGCATGAGCCTCACGCGCTTTCCGATGATTCTTGCCGCGATCCCCATCAGCTATTGGCTCTTCAGTGGATCAAGCGTTCAGGGACCGAGGCTCGACATCCGCGCGGTCCGCGCATTTGCGCTCGGGTTCGCGCCCCTGTTCCTGTTGTACATTGCCTACAACTACGCGCGCTGGCATACGTTAGGCGACATGGGCTACACGCTATGGTATCACATGGACCAAGTCGGCGAATCGACCGGGCCGCCGTTCAAGTTACACTATCTGCCATTCAATATTTACAGCTTCTTGTTTTATCCGCCGGGATTTGTTTTTCAATTCCCCTGGCTCAAACCGACGGCGTTCGGCGTTGCCCTCACCTTCACGAGTCCGGCGCTCGTGCTGGCGTTTCTCACGAGCCCACGAACACGCGAAGGTCTCGTTTGGTGGAGCGCGACGGTGCTGACCGCCCTGCCGTCGCTCTTTTACTACGTCAATGGCTTCGAGCAGTTCGGCATGCGTCACAGCCTCGATTTCACGCCGTTTATGATGCCGCTCGTCGCGCGCGGCTTAGAGCGTTGTCCAAGCGCGCTCTCATTCGGCCTCATAGTGTTTTCGATTGCAGCGAACGCGTACGGAGTTTGGTACTCTTGGGTGTATCATGGTTTCACAGTCGTACCGCGTTAGCGTCCTCGCGCTCGCGTGCATCGTCATCCTCACACAGAGCGGTTGCGGCATCCACGTCGCAGATCTGCTGCACATCCGTCACATTGAAGCTGCGCCGCACATAGACGGAAAAGTGATTCTGTATCCGACGGGCCATTTTGTCCGACATGCAGTTGTGCAGGCGGATCTCTCGTTGCCGCCCGAACCAGGCAACAAAGATTGGTACGCTGTGCTGATCATGCTGACCGCGTATCCGCGCCAGGGCGTCACCGATCCCGCAAGTATCCAAATCGGCATCATTCGCTACCGCAGTCATGATTTCGCACCGACCGCATACATCGGAATACAAAAGGAAAATGAACGATCGGTGTACCGTTGGCGGCGCGATCTGCGGCTTGAAGGCGACGGTGGTCACGCTGCTATTGCGCTTACCGACGACCGCATCATGATCGAATTCAATGGGCAAAAACTGCTGAGCATACCGAGGCGAGAAGTTTTCCGTAAAGGCGCCCGTCCATATATTCAAGTCGCAGCACAAGTGAATCAACCGGGAGATCGTGTGTCGGGAGCCATTCGCAACCTGTTGGTGCAGTCGGATGATGACGCAACCCTCGACCCGGTGACCACACCGTGCGTGTACGAAGATCCCGAACTTCACATGACAAGGGCGGGAAACGACTACGATGCGCAGGGAATCTTCAAAGCCGGCTCTGGATTCTCGATGTTTGTCGAAACATTCGGTCATTGCGATTAACGCAGCGACATAATCCTTAAGAGTCGTTAACCTTGGCGACGACGGAAAAGGTGTAGCCGTAGACCCGAAGAACGCGCGAAGTATGACCGAAATGCGGCCAGCACGCATGCCGAAAATTCTCGTCGTCGACGACGAAGCAACTATCCTACAAACGCTTCGCTTCAACCTCGAACGCAACGGCTACGCAGTGTGCACCGCAGGCGATGGTCGTCAGGCGCTCAGCGTCGTGGAGACAGAAAAACCCGACCTCGTCTTGCTCGATATCATGTTGCCGGTGCTCGACGGCATCGAAGTCTGCCGCGAGATTCGCCGGCGATCGAGCGTTCCCGTACTCATGCTCACGGCGAAAGACCAAGAGATCGATAAGGTCCTCGGACTCGAGATCGGCGCCGATGACTACATCACCAAGCCCTTTTCAATTTACGAGCTGCTTGCCCGCGTCAAGGCGCACCTGCGCCGCCTGAGCCAACCGAATGCACAAGCGCCCGCGACCGTGCTTCGCGGCGGGCTTCTGGAACTTGACTTCGACCGGCAGCGCGTGACCAAGTCTGGGCAGGCAATCGACCTTGCACCCAAAGAATTCGGATTGCTGCACGTATTGCTCCAGAATAAGGGCCGTGTCGTGACCCGGCAAGTGCTGCTCGATCGTGTCTGGGGCTTTGACTTCTATGGCGACCAACAAACGGTGAACGTGCACATCCGCTGGTTGCGCGAAAAGATTGAAGACGATCCGAACGATCCCAAACACATCATCACTGTTCGCAGTCGCGGTTATCTCTTCCGCGACTAAGCTATCAAGGCATACCTAGTGGTGGCCCGGCTCGTATTTGGCGGAGCCCTGATTGGCGTGATTGCCATTGCCTACATGGCGGCGACGCAGCCGGAGCCCATACGCATTGCCCTTGTCATCGTCGCTGCGCTGGCCGCGCTTGCGCTGCTGCTCTATTTCGTTCCCGCGCGTAACACAGAGGCGTCACTCCCCATTGTCGAGCAGCAAGAAGCGATCGCCCCCAGCATCGCACCGCCGCCGGAGCCG
>DASZFB010000331.1:0-3131 GCA_035940275.1 Candidatus Eremiobacteraceae bacterium
TTTAGCGCGCCAACAACGCGTCTACCAGCGCGTCAATCTTGATTTTGACTGGCCGTTCGCCCGCGGCGATGTCGAGTTTCAAGTGGCGACCGACGGACGGCGCCTGCACTTCTTTGACACAACGCCAACGTTCCCGTATGACAATCAGGCAAACGGCGACGCGCGTACCGCATCCCTGCGCACCACGTACGCACTCGGTTCAAGCAACGTCGTCACAGCCGGCTACGATACAAGCGGCGCGGAGGTAACGTTCGATCAAACTCTTGTGCCGCCCAATGCTCCACTGCCGAAGCCGTGTCAGGGTGCCGGCAGTTTCGATTCATGCGCGGCAGAAGATGCGTCGACCGCATGGTATCTGCAAGACGAAGTCCGTGCGCCGGGTTCACCGCTGACATTGGATTTCGGCGTGCGCAACCAGCGCTCTCAGGGCACGAGTCCGGTGACGGTTCCGTCGGTGGGCACGGTTGTCCGAATCTCGAACTCACTCGATGTGCGCGCCAACTATGCGCGCGCATTCCGCACACCGAACCTCGACGAGCGATACTTTCCCGGCTACGGCTCGCCGGCGCTCAAGCCTGAGTACGGCGCAACGTTTGACATTGGCCTGCGCGGCCACCCCGGGCGCAGTGAGTATAGCGTTGCGTACTTCGGTCAGGACACGAGCAACCTCATTATCAACGTGCCGATCGACACTTTTGGAAATGTTGCTCCCTTCAACGTGAGCCGAGCGCGCGTTCGCGGCATTGAGACGAGATTGGAAACACATCTCAACAACTTCGCTCACACGTATATCACCTACACCGATTTCCTGCGCGCGGCGGATCTCACACCGGGCAATGTTACGCCGATTCGATTGCTGTACCGGCCGACTTCAACCGGTGCTTTTTCCGCCTGGATCGATCGAGGGACGTGGAGCTATGGTGTCGATTCAACGTATGTCGGGCGCAGGTACGCGAACGAAACGAACACGCGAGTCTTGACGCCATATCTTGTGACCGGTGTCCACGTGAAGAAGATACTTAATCGACGGCTCGCGTTAACGATGCGCGTCGATAACATCGCCAACAACCATAATGCTGAAGACATACTGGGCTATCCCATCGTGGGCTCCGCGTTTTCCGTCCGGCTGTCGACTCGATAGTGGTTTGGCAAGGAAGCTTTGCCGCGATCGTCATCGCGCTTGCGGCGAATTCCCAGAACGTAACGTCGCAGGAGCGGATTGTCACACTGGCGCCATCGCTCACCGAAATCGTCTATGCGATTGGCTGTGGATCAAAACTCGTGGCGGACACGACCTATGACGACTACCCGGCTGCGGCTCGAGCACTCCCGCACATCGCCGACCTAGCAAACGTCGATCTCGAGCGCCTCAGCGCGCTGCACCCGACGAGAGTTATCGCGTTGCATGATCAAGAGCGCGAAGCGGCGCCTATTGTCTCCAGGTTGCAGATCGGTGTGACGTATCTCGCGAACCGAAACATCGACGATATCTTTACCGACATCACGCGTGTTGGCGCGATCTGCGGAACTCCGGCTGCCGCGGCGCGGCTATCGGATTCGATGCACGCCCGCATTGCGGCAGTCGCAAAGAAAGCCGCGCACTACAGGGATCGACCCAGCGTATTCTTCCTCTTGGATCTGCCCGGATTCACTGCGGGTTCGCTTAGTTACCTCGACGACTTGATTCGTATTGCCGGCGGCGTCAACGCAGCTGGAAAAATTCGCCAAGCGTATCCCAATGTCAGCAGTGAATCAGTTCTGGCAATGGACCCTGAAGTGCTCATTATTGGCCAAGCGGTGCAGTTTGGGCCCCATGTTTTGGAGCAAGAGCCCTGGCGCAGCATCCGCGCGGTGAAGAGTGGCCGCGTGATTCGACCTCCTTCTGACGACATTATCGAGCGCAACGGACCTCGGATCGTCGAAGGTTTGGAATGGCTCGTGACAGCCATCCACAGATAATGTAGCGGCGGACCTTGCAGCAGCGGACCTTTAGGTCCGCTTGACCTCTGAAGCAACAGACCTTTAGGTCTGTTCCCCTTTCGGTAGATGACTACCGCGCTCTCCATGTTTTCGGGGATGCTCTGGTGCAGCATCCGCATGGACATCCAGATCGCTCAGGCGGAAAAAGACGATTTGCGTTCCCTCATCGAATCCGACTTTGACAAGCGGATTGTCGCGCGGCACTGACGGCACCACGGCATGCACCCGGCCGCTCTTGCCGATCCACTGACGGTGAACGTCGGTGAAATATTCCGGCTCCGAAGCGACGTGCCGCACCGAGACCGACTTACCCACTAAGAGTCCTGGGCGCTGCGATGCGCTCGCTGCGTTGGAGGTCGAGGATTTGTCCGAGCTCATACAGCGAGGTTCGGGTGACACACGGCAGGCCACCTTGAGCGGAAACGCTATTGGCTGCATTTATCGCAGCGATGACGCGCTCGACGCAGCCGTAACCCAGCTCTTGGAACTCGGCTTGACAGCTGATTCGCTGCATCTTGGGGCGCGGGAGGAAGACCGCGCCGTAACCGTTGCACAACGCGCCGGCATCCGCGCGGATGTGCACCCGGACGATCCCCTGCAAGATCTTGTCATGCCTGGTCGCGAAGGCGCGGTTCGCAGCGCAATCGATCGCGCCGGTATGATCGGAGCGTTGCTCGGCGCTTGCGCGGGCATCGTGTTCAGCTTCACGCCCGCAGGCCGGCTGATTCCCGTGCCTCACGCGGCCCTGCAGCTCGCCAACGCCGGCTTGTACTTTGTTCTCGGCGCCATCGTGGGATCTGTCCTAGGTGCGGCGCTTGGCCCGCAACAATCCACTCACCTCGGCTTTCGCTTGATCGATGGAATGCAAGAAGGCGCATACGCTCTTATCGTTGTCGCTCCGAGCACCCGGCACGACGAACTGCAACGGGTGCTGGAAGCCACAGGCGGTACCGGAATCACACGAGTGTAATGGAAACTTTCGATGCTGTGATCCTCGCGGCTGGGCGTCTTCACGCGCACGATGCCGAACTCGCCGGTGTTGAGATCAAAGCGCTCGTCCGTGTCGGCGATACAACGCCGCTCGCTGCTATTGTCTGCGCGATGCGCTCCTCGCGCAGGGTGGCACGCATTATCGTCGTCGCTCCGAGCGA
>DASZFB010000332.1:0-2520 GCA_035940275.1 Candidatus Eremiobacteraceae bacterium
ACCGCCAAAAACTCGGCCGACTTCGCTGGCAAAAAACTTCGCGTTCGGCTGACTGCGCTCGGGGAACAATCCCAAAAACGTTTCTCGTATGGCGTACGCATTCACGAGAAAATAGTACGACAAGATGATGCCCACCGGCGACACGCCGACGCTCTCCGACATGACTTTCGGCACTAGGACCATGTCTGCAAACTTTGTGACCACGATAATGATAACCGCGGTCCAGACCGCAACCTGCCACCCTTGAAGTAGGCCCAAGAGCACGCCAATGACCACTGCCGCGAAGATACCGAGATAGGGAATCGCGTACAACAACCCGGTAAGGATGCCAAGCAGAACCGCGTATGCCGACCCGATGAGTTCAAGACCAAAAAACGTGAACAAGCCACTAAACGCGCAGAGGATTATCTGACCGCCGACAAATCCGCCGAAAACTCGGCCGACTTCGGCTGCAAAAAACTTCGCGTTCGGCTGACTGCGCTCGGGGAACAATCCCAAAAACGTTTCTCGGATGGCGTATGCATTTACGAGAAAATAGTATGACAAGATAATGCCCGTGACACCGATGACAACCGCGCCGATGACCCAGACGACGAGACCGCCGACACCCGAAATCGCCGATTGGAGGAAATCTGAAAGACGGCTAACGGCAGCGTCTTCAACATTCTTGAGCTGCGGCGGAAGCATGTGGCCGCCGAACCTCTTGTTGATCCAGACCTCTTGCTTATCGACAAACGCTTGCGCAGCGGCGAGGTAGTCGCCGCTATTATTGTAGAGCGATTGCAGCTGGTCGATGGCGGTTGGGATAACGATCACCGCGCCCACGAGCAAGAGTACCAAGAAGGATGCGTAGACGAGTACGATGACGAGCGCGCGCGGCATTCGTTTGGACATGGCACGGATAAGCGGGTTAATGCCGTACGCGATGAAGGTTGCGACAATAAAAACCTCGATCGTCATTGGGATGCGGCGTAGAAGGGCGACGGCAGCGACGGCCACGAGGATGAGAACTACCGGGCGCACGAGGGCGCGCCAGGTGGTCGGCACTGCTGGTTGTGGGTCTATCACGACGCTTCCGCACTGCCAAGCGGCCGGCACATGAGGATCCGGTCGTGCAAGAAGTGCTCGCTTTCGTAGAGTTCGCGGGCCGTCACGTTGTTCGCGCTTACCATAAGACTGATGTGCGGCAGGTTGCGCCTTTGACCCTCCGCGATGGCGGCTTCAATGAGCGCGCGCCCGACTCCGTGCCCTCTGTCTTCACTGCGCACGGCGACGTAGGCAACAAAAGCCTGGCGTATGTGGGTGACATCGTCCGGCACATCCGTAAGCATCACGAGAAACCCCGCGCGTTGGCCGTCGTTATCCGCGACGAAGATGACGGTGCCCGCTCGCTCGCGGCAAAACGTTAACAGCCGTCGGAAAGCCTGATCGGCGACGTCCTTTGTAATGGCACGAACAGGCGACACAGTTTCCAACGCGGTCTCAAGACCCAGCGTTTCGATGAAGCTTTGGTCGTCGCCGCGTGCAAGACGCACGTTGAGGGTCATTGCGACCCGTTCGCTTGGGTCTGGTTTTGGTCCCGCTCTTTAAGTTCCGGACACGAGATACTTCGAACTCGACACAGTTCTATTTCGGCCCGCGCGCTTTGCCTCAAGCAGCCGCCGATCGGCGACGCCAATGAGCTGCGCGGGTGTGTGGATCCCACGGTCCAAGGCAGCGACACCGCCGGAAATCGTCATGGGAATGAGGCCGTGCGTCATGCTCGTGTAATCCATTACTTCAATAGCGCCGCGGATGCGCTCAGCGACGACGTGCGCCTCGTTCTCTCCAGCGCCCGGCAAGATAACGGCGAATTCTTCACCGCCAAATCGGGTGACCACGTCGATGTCGCGTACCGAGGCGCCGATGGTCCTGGCCACAGCCTGGAGGAGCCGGTCGCCTTCGAGATGGCCGTAGCGATCGTTGACGGATTTGAAAAGATCGAGATCGACAACGATAACGGCCAGCTGACCACCTGCGCGCTGCGCACGCTTGACCTCGTCGGCGAGGCGTCGGTCGAGGTAACGGCGGTTGAGCACGCCCGTAAGCGAGTCGGTCATGCCAAGTTCGACGCTTTTGCTATACAGCGCCGCGTTGGCGAGGCTTCGGCCAGCCAGATCAGCGAGCTGCGTCAGCGTGCGCAGGTCGTCGCCCGTGAGCCCGCCTTCGTCCATCTCCGTTATGACGATGCAACCATACCCGCGCTCGGGCGGATGGGAACGCATCGGAATGATGACGCACATGGCTGGGTTGCCGCCGGACTCATCCGCGAGCGTTTCCGCTCGGGTTGCAATCACCTCGCCTCGGTCGAGGCACTGGCGCAGCCGCGTGCGATAGCGGAACATAAATTGCTCGGCGTCGAGCGGCTCGATGCCGTGGCCTGCATGATAAATGAAGGCGTCGCCATCTGCAAGCGCGACGAAGCCGCGCCGAATTTTGAAACGCGAAGCATTGACGACCGCGCTGATAACCGTTTGCCCG
>DASZFB010000333.1:0-6067 GCA_035940275.1 Candidatus Eremiobacteraceae bacterium
TCGATTGCGGCAACTCCGGCACGACACTGCGGTTGCTAATGGGCGTGCTCGCCGGCCGTGTTAACGCGATTCTCGATGGAGACGCGAGCCTGCGAAGGCGACCGATCGCTCGGGTCGCTGAACCACTGAAAACGATGGGCGCAAAGATCACGAGCAACCGAACTGACCGCCCGCCGGTCTATCTGCGTCGCCAAAATACCATCTTGCGGCCTATCCGTTACACAATGAAAGTTGCGTCGGCTCAGGTTAAGTCGGCTTTGATTCTTGCTGCATTGCGCGCGTCGGGCTCAAGTGTTATTGGCAGCCCCGCGGTCACGAGAGATCACACCGAACGAATGTTGGCCGCAATGGGAGCCAAGCTTCGCAGCACCGGGAAGACGGTGCGCGTCAATCCGTCGCATCTGACATCGCCTGGACTTCTTCACGTTCCAGGCGACGTGTCTTCTGCTGTGTATCTTCTCTGCGCAGCCGCGGCCGTGCCCGGAAGCAGTCTGCGTGTCCGCAGCGTGGGGGTGAATCCAACGCGCAGCGCCGCACTTGACGTGATGCGACGCATGGGTGCTCGTATACAAATCTCAAATCGTACTCAGTGGAGCGGCGAACCGGTGGCAGACATCGTCGTCGCCGGCGGCACGCCGCTGAGAGGCGTTACCGTTCCAGCACGCCTTGTGCCGATTCTTATCGACGAGATACCCGCGCTCTGCGCGCTTGCTGTCACCGCCCGCGGAACATTTGTAGTTCGCGGCGCAGGCGAACTTAAAGTCAAAGAGTCGAACCGCATCAGGACGACCGTCGCTCTCTTGCGCAGCTTCGGAGCTGATGCACGAGCTTTAGCAGATGGGATCGTGGTGCGGGGCGGCAAAGAGCTACGAGCTCCGCGTCGCGTTAACACCCACGGTGATCACCGTATCGGACTGTCCGCGGCGATTCTTGCGGCCGCCGCCCAAGCGCCAATCACCATAGACGACGCCGATTGCATCGCAACCTCGTTCCCAAAATTCGCGCAGACTTGGAAAGCCGCATTCGGCTCTAAACGGACCTTGCAGTAACGGATCTTTAGATCCGTTTGCATTTGCAAGTAAGCGGACCTAAAGGTCCGCTGCTTCAAAGGTTGGTTGGGTTAGTCAGCCATTGAGCCGCGGAGCGTTGGAACGAATGTCTCGAGGAACAGTCGCGTCGCAAAACTTACGCGGTCGACTTGGAGTCGCAGCATTGCAGAGGAAGCGAGTAAGGCCCCGACCGCCTCGCCGATACGCTCCGATCGCGCGCTAATTGCATCGAGCCTGGCCGGCATGCCTTGCATTGTTGTGCTCAGCCTTTCGGCCGAACGAAGGGCGATGAGCGTCCGATGTGTTTGGAGCGCCTTCGAGCGCTTGCGCAAGAGCAGCAGGCGTCCAAGCACTGGAATTCCAGTTACTGCCAGCACGACGACCGACGCACCGGCCATTGCGAGGAAAGCGATCAGAAATGCACTCATGTCTTGGAAGACCCAGGTGATGAGGGCGAATCGCCACCCTTCGCGGCGGGTTTTTCACCGCCTGATGGCTTGGTGTCGGTTTTCGCAGGCCCGGTCTTGGATTCAGAGGTCTTGGTTTCGGAGGTCTTAGACTCGGTCGACTTTGTCTCGGTAGCTTTGCCGTCAGCCTTGGCCGTCTCGGAACCAGCGCTGGCACTCGCAGGTTCCTTGCGGAGACCGGACGAGGTGTAGTCGTTCTTATGGAAACCCGAGCCCTTAAAGACGACGCCCACCGGATGAAACACGCGAACGAGCGGGCCTTGGCAGCTTGGACATTTTGTCGGCCGCTCATCGTTGAATCCGTGCTGAATCTCGTGGGTCTTACCGCAGCTCTTGCAGCGATACTCGTAGACGGGCATAGACCTGATTGGTTCGCGACGACGAGCTAGACTACCCGCACTGGCCGAGCTCCCACCTGCGTGGCCGGCCGCGCGACGGGGGTCACCGCGAGCGCGTCCAGATCATCCACGTCAACGGTCGCACCCGCCTTCTCTTCGATCATGTTTTTGAGGTGCACGAGCGAGTCTCTCACACCATTTCGTACGCGCCGCCGACCGAGAACTGCATCGAGTACCGCGGGAAAAAGACCGCCATAAACTGGGTATCCGACCGAGCAACCCAGGCGTGTCACTCGGCCGCGTCGTTCGAATCGAAAGTCGATCCGCCGAGCGGTCGAGTACAGCGCTTCAAACGAGAGGAACGCGTTCGTGATGAACCGCGTTACCTCTAACTCTTCTTGCCAGCGCCGCCGGCCGGTGTGCATGCACACGTGAATCTCCACACCCAGCGCAAGCGGACGCTCTTGCGGCTGGGATGCGGAGACCACGCAACCGAACCACGTCGGCCAGCGCGTCAGATCGCTTACGTACTCGAAGACCTGCTCAGCCGGCGCGGCGATATCGACCGCGTGCGAGCACAGCGTTTTCATCCCCCGAGAGCGCCTCTAGCGATGGTACCGCAAGAAGGCCGGCACTTCGATCTCGTCCATGCTCACCGGTGCAACCTTCTCTATTTCTCCAACGCCGATGACACGCTGGCGATCGCGTGCTCTCGAGCCAAAGCCGGTCGCGAGCACGGTGACGCGCACTTCGTTGGTCAACCGTTCGTCGATCGTCGCGCCGAAGATCACTTCGGCGTCCGGATCGACTGCCTTGCTGATCAGCTCGGCTGCCTCGTTTGCCTCGAACATCGAGAGATCCGGGCCTCCGTAGATGTTGAAGATCACGCCGCGCGCACCCTCAATAGTCGCCTCAAGCAACGGGCTCGAGATCGCTTTGTGTGCTGCGTCTGCCGCGCGATGCTCGCCCGTACCGACGCCAATGCCCATGAGGGCCGAACCGGCATCGGTCATGACGCGCCGCACGTCTGCGAAGTCAAGGTTGATGAGACCTGGCTGCGTGATTAGGTCGGTGATTCCTTGAATGCCCTGGCGCAGCACGTCGTCGGCATACGAGAATGCTTCGAGGAGCGGCGTGCGCTTCTCGATCACCGTCAACAAGCGATCGTTGGGAATAACGATGAGCGTGTCGACTTTTTGCTCGAGCTCGGCGATGCCGCGCTCAGCAATCTGCGCTCGGCGCCGCAGCTCGAACCCAAACGGCTTGGTCACGACGCCAACGGTGAGGGCGCCCGCGCCACGTGCGAGCTCTGCCAAAATTGGGGACGCTCCGGTGCCAGTGCCGCCGCCCATGCCCGCCGTGATGAAGACGAGGTCAGTGCCTTCGACCAGCATGGCGAGATCGTCACGCGATTCCTCGGCGGCTTGGCGGCCGATTTCAGGATCCGCTCCAGCGCCGAGTCCACGCGTGAGATTTTGGCCGATTTGCACCGTGTTGTCCGTGCGTGTATTTTTCAATGCCTGGACGTCCGTGTTGACGGCGTAAAACTCCGCGCCCTTGATTCCGGAGTCGACCATGCGATTGACTGCGTTGCAACCTCCGCCACCGATACCGATGACCTTGATGGTTGCCATGTGCTCGGGGACGTAACGGCGCTGCTCGGTCATTTTTTCTCCCTTCTCTGATTCTGAAGTGGGTGAAACGCTCTGCTGTGCTTCGCTTGTATCGCCGCTTCGCTTGCGGCGCTGTCGTGGAGTCATCCGAAAACTTCCGAAACCCACGACGTGACTCGATGCCACACGCCCTTGCCATTAGTGCGGGCAGGTTGCACCGCACCTTCAGACTTTGCGCCAAAAAGAACCAACCCGACGACTGCTGCATACGCCGGATGTTTGATCGCCTCGGTGAGACCGCCGACATGCATCGGGGTGCCAATGCGCGCCGGCAAATCGAAGATGTCGGCTGCAAGCGCGTCGACGCCCGTGAGTTCCGCGCCGCCACCCGTGAGGACGGCCTCGGCGAGCATCACCTCGGGCGGGCAATTCTCAGCGAGGTTGGAGCGTACGATTTTGAAGATCTCCATCATGCGCGCAACAATGATCTGTCGCAAAAAGTGTTTTGAGGCGGGTCGCGTCGTTCTGCCGGAGACCGCCTTGACTTCGAAGGTTTCGTCTGCCAGGTCGGCTGCCACGTCCGCCGTACCGTAGGCAATTTTGACGTTCTCAGCCTCGCCGTGGCTTGTCTTCAGGCCCAAGGCAATGTCGTTTGTGATGAGGTCGCCGCCCACAGGCACGGTCCACGTATGGTAGACGCCGCCGCCCCAATACACGGCAACGTCTGTGGTGCCGCCGCCGATATCGAGCAGCACGACGCCCGCGTTGCGTTCTTCGGGCAACAGTACAGACGCACCGGCTGCCAGCGGCTCGAAAATCACTCCGGCTGGTTCGATGCCCGCGCGGTGAACGCACTTGAGGACGTTGGCGATGAATGAGGAGCCTGCGGTGACGATGTGCGTATCAACTTCGAGACGCGCCGCAGACATGCCGACTGGATCGGTGATGCCGTTTTGTCCGTCGACAACATACTCGCGCGGCAAGGTATGAATGAGCTGGCGCTCAGCCGGTAGTGTAATGATCGTACTGGCATCAACCACGCGCTTGACATCGAGTGGACCGACTTCGCGATCTTCTCCGCTGACCGCCACGATGCCGTGCGAATTAAGCGATTTGACGTGTTCGCCCGTGACGCCAACAAACGCGTGCGACACGTGAACACCAGCCATCCGCTCGGCAGCCTCCATGGCCGCTTCGATGGACTTCACGGTTTCTTCGAGATCGGTGACGACGCCCTTACGTAGCCCAGACGAAGGAGCTACGCCGAATCCGATGATGTCAACCGGCCCATCCCGCCCGAGAGTTGCGATGACTGCGGCGGTTTTCGTGGTGCCGATGTCGAGTCCGCAAACTACGTCGCTACGTGCCAACGCCTACCTCTCTCCGATATCCACGGCGATATGTGGAGCGGCCGATATCTCGACCGCAGCGCGTAGCTGCCATTTCCAGTGGCGCCGCTATGCCATTCCAAACGTGTGAGCGCAAACCTTTTTCTCGGTCGACACAAGGTCGACCGCTACAGATCTCAAAAAATTTTTCTTATCGATACAAGACAGTGGGTGCGTGAATGCTGCGCACGTCGACATACGCGATGCGCGAGGGTGTGGATATCTTTGCGACGATAGAGTGGAAAAGTTGCGCCTTCGCCGCTAGATCCTCGTCTTCACCGAACAGAACGCGCAAATTCCGGTCTGCGGTGGCGCTGATACCTGTGGATGGAGCGATCGCAACCTCGCTTATGGTCAAGCCAAGACCGCTCAAGCGGCGATACGCGTCGAGCGCCTGACCGACTTCGCGGCGCCCGAATTCTCCCCCGGGGGCCACGTCGCCGGATGGGGGCGGCGTCACGACCAGGACCGGGAGCTGCCCCATCACTTTGGGATCCTCGCTCACTGAGAGGACGCGCTGCGTCTCGTCGATGGCGGCGTAGCGCGGTACCGGTTCTTCTGCTCCGCTTTGCGGCGCGAGGACGACGCGCGCCACGGGTACTCGCTCGATAACGTTAATCGTGAGGCGGTTTGGCCAGCTAATGTGTAGTGCGGCGCGGCCAACCCACGGCAGCGCCTCGATGCGGCGCGCAACTGCACCGCGATTGATGAGCCAGGCATTCTGTCCGGGCGACAGCTCGGCCGCAGTGACGACGTCCGGATACGCCGTGTGTGCGAGGCCCCGAATGGCAACGATCTCCACGGCGAACCGAGGATTCGATGACTCGTGCCACAGACCAAACCCCGTAGCGATTCCAGCCAACAAGCAGGCCGCGAGCAAGAGCGCTTGCCGCCCCAGAACGGTCCGCCGCGCAGCCTGGCGACGAACCTGCTCAGGCCGGTTCATGAGCCCCCTCCTTTTCGAGGATGGCTAACGCTTGGGCAACCCCGCTGCCCAGAGGAGGGACGATCTCACGTGCAGCACGCTTGGCTGCCGCGGTGCCGCTCGCAACCGCAAACGACCGAGCTGCTACCTGAAACATGGGGATGTCGTTATCGGAGTCGCCGATGGCTGCAGTGTCGCTCATGTCAATGCCAAGGTGCTCCGCGAGCTTTCGGAGCGCGTAACCCTTGTTGGCGTCGGGATGCGTCGCTTCCAAGAACCGGGGTAGG